>CAXDQP010000210.1:0-4131 GCA_963991335.1 uncultured Flavobacteriales bacterium | reverse complement strand
CAACTGTTCACATCCAAGACAGCTTGGTTGTCAATGGTGACAGCGACATGAACGGTACGTTGGATGTTGACGGAGACACTGAGATGGACACTGTAAACATCGACGGATCATTGACTGTAGCGCAATTCGCTGACTTCAATGACAGCTTGGACGTTGCTAAGAGCGTGAACATCCAGGACAACTTGGACGTGAACGATTCACTCGTTGTTAATTCAGCTGGAAATGTTGGTCAAGTGTTTGCTGTTGAGAACGTTCACGGTGTGAGCTCAACGTATGTTGAAGTCTACACTACAAATACCGCTGGTACGGAGAGCTCGTCTCGTTTGACAACTCCGAATTTGACAGTTACAGATCAAATGAATTTTGCAAACAACGTTACCATTGGAGGTACACTTCATACTGGAGGAAATATCACAACTGGTGCGTCAATGACATCGACAACTAGTGATGATGTTGTGACTCCAAAGGGATATGTTGATCAGGCAATTGCTGCGGCACTCACACCTCCTCAGATGTGGGATTACGAAGTGACTAACTCAACTTCACTGGATACTGTTTACTACATCAATGGTGACTTGTTGCTCTATGCTTCTGAAGAAGATGGGTTAATCAACTACACAATCAAAGTTTATGGCGAAGACCTGAACGAGTCTGGTACAGATATGGAAATCACTCAGGTTCGACTTCGTACTCGAGGAAACACTCAACCTTTGATGACTGCAGACAATAGCTGGACTCCAAATGGTGGTGGCGGTACCGCGTCATTCACAATTGGCTATACAGACATCTCGGCTTTGGCTGGCGGACAAGAAGACGGTTATGTTTCTTGCAGCCTTTCGTTTGAAGTAGCTGGAGGTGGAGAGTACAATTCTGGATTAACAATCCGCTTCTACCTGGACGGTGAGAACACCCCTCCTTCGGCAGCGACGTTCCAGGATCCACAGCCTGAATAATAAGTATAACCCCCAAAAAAACGAGTAATTATGAAAAAGCTCTTTTATACCTTGTTTGTTCTCGGGGGCCTCTCGATGATTAACCAAGAAGCAACGGCGCAAATTTCGATGGACCGCCAAGCAATAACCTCTGGTTACCACTCGGGAGAAGTTGACGCAATTGGAGACGTACTTGGAGAAATCGATGGAAGCATCGGCCAAGTATTCACTACGACGATTGGGGATGGAAACATCTTCTTGACCCAAGGTTTTCAGCAGATGGCATTCCGAGAATGCCCTGGTGATGTGACCGGTGACAACGCAGTTGGAACCAATGACCTCCTCGCAATCTTGAGCCTCTATGGGGCACAGGGACCAGAGGCCATTAGCAACTCCGAGAACGGAGGAGCTGAAGACCTCAACGAGGATGGGATCGTTGGAACAGCTGACTTGTTGATCCTCCTTGCTTACTACGGTGAGTTGTGTAACTAAACACCCAGAGCGAAATCAAAGAAAGGGCTCCCCGCAAGGGGGGCCCTTTTTATTTGGAGTTGATTGGGTTCACTTGACTCCAAAACAAAACCCCCTCAGTGACATCAGTCAATTGAGGGGGTTTTTCATTTTAAGACTTAGTGATGAAAGCACTTTTCTTTAGGAGTCCAGCAGTCCTCCAGCTTTAAGAGGTGTCATTCGATATCATCACCACGCATGGCGCGAAATCGACGCCGTGCTTCGACGGCATGCAGGCTGTTTGGATAATCGAAGAGAAGCTGCTCGAAGTAGTCCGCAGCGGCTGTTTCATCTGCAAGGACATCTTCATGAAGTTTGCCCAATTCAAACAGGGCATCGTCCGCTAGAATGTCGTCGAAATGCAAGTCCACGACTTCTTGAAAGAGAACAAGCGCGGTGTCGACATCGCCTTGTTCCAAAGCCATGCGCCCTTGCGTCATCAGAATTTCGTCTTCCAACGCGTGGCCGGGCCAAATGGCCAGAATTGAATCGAGTTTGGAGCGGGCTTGATCATACCGGTGTTGCTCTGCGAGCAGATCGGCTTGTGCATAGAGCCACATGGGTTCGCTGATTGTATCCATGGCGTAATTGTCCGTGATCAGCAGCGACAAATCAATGGCATCGTTCGAGATTAGCTTGGAGGTTGATGCTTTGAGTGCATCAAGCTGGGCTTGTGCCCAATCGAAATCACCCGCATAATAACTGATGCGGGCATTTCGAAATTTTGCCTCATGCCCGAAAAAATCATCCTTGAAATCGAGTTCAACCTGTGAGAACAAAAGGGACGCATCCCAGATGTTATCCTGGAAGACCAAGATGTCTCCCAACTCGAGTTTGCAGAGCGCAGCCATGCGATTATAGATCCCGGGGATTTCCAATACGGATTCAAGCAATTCAATGGCCTGGCCGGGTGATTGCAAATAAAATGCTTGGGCATGCGCGAGGTCCTTGGCAATGCCAGCGGTTTCCTCGGTCAGTCCCAAGTCGTTCAGGGTTTGATCGTACTCAATGGTCAAATCTGCGATGGCCTCTGTGTCTGATGGGATGGCCTCAAGCAAGGGTTCCATCCTCATTCGGAGGGATTGTGTACGCGCCGTAAAGAAATAAGGATTGTCTTGTCCTTTGCCTGCGACGTAAGCATAGCATCGAGCGGCAGTGTCGTAGTCTTTATTTCGTGAAGCAGTTTGAGCCAATTCGACGATGCGGTTGCCATCTTCGCTGCCGCGCAGGTCGAGGGATTTGGCATGGACGAATGCATTTCCAAAGTCACGGACTTGGTTGAAATACCAGACCAATAATTCGGGATAGGCAAAGTCGTCAGGATAATTCCGAGCAGCTGTGATGAGCTTGCCTTTGAGCAGCGTACCGAGTTCGGGATTGTCCAGTACCCGGAGGTTTCGGATGAAACTATTCTGGATGTTGCGGAAATAGGTCGGCTTGGTGTGCAACAATCGCAATGCGGCATCGATCATGCCATCGTAATTGCCGCGCCGCCCCTCCAGGTCAACCAATTGATAGTCCAAATTGTCCACGCCCATCGCCTGGGCCTTGGTGTAGACTTCGAGGGCGAGGTCCAACTCGTTCAGCTTCAAGAAGGCATTTGCTAGACCAATGGCGCTATTGCGACTGGGTTGAAGGCGCTCCATTGCTTCATCGAATGCCGACCTTGCTTGTGCTTCACGACCGAAATGGAGGTAAAGTTGACCCAATTCCACGTAGGCATTTGCCCGGGTGTTTTTGCCGCGCATTCGGCTTTTGACCAGTTTTTCAGCAGCATCAAAATCATCCAATGCGACCAGCACATCGTAGTACATGTCAAAGACCATTTTGGTCTTGTTCTTCTTCCAGATTTGATCGAGGTAGAGCTTGGATTGCTCATAGGAGCCTTCGTTGTAATAAAACTCTGCGAGTTCAAGATCGGATTGACCCCAAACAGCAGTTGTGGCCATCAATACCGATGCAACGAGGATCCAAGTTTTTTTCATGTGAGAATCTATGACAAATGGCGGTCATTCAATGGAACCACGTTCGAGGATGAGCCGGGCGAGCCTGCCGCGCAATTGGGTTTGAAGGCTGTCGCTTTGCAGCTGAATCTCTTCAATGGTTTTTATTCCTCGTGAGGCGTACGATTTCGTCTCTTCGATGGTGGCTTTCAAGGTTCGTCCCATTTGTAATTCACGGGTAACATTCTCGGCAATGTATGCGGAGTCCATTGAGGTGCCTTGGCTATCGTGTGTTGCTTCATTTGCGAGTGCTTGCGCCAGACCACGCAGTTGCAGCAAAGTGCGCTGTTGGCTGTTGAGAATGGACTGCCTGCGCTTGGACTGGTCTTTTAAGAGTCGCCGCGCACGGGATACCTGAGATATGATTTCACCTTCTTCACGGGTCACCGTCATTTCTTCGTCTTCCAAGAGCAATTCAAACTCCCGAAGGTTTTCTTGTGCCCATAAGAAAGCACCGGATGCCTCAGCAGCAGGCACATTTGCCAGTGCACTGGCTTCGATCTCTATCGAGTCGGCTAACTCAAGGAGTTGCTTTTCTTGGCTGTGAAACCGCGCATTGGAATTACAAGCAATCAATGCGATTGCAAAGAACCAGAAGAGCAGTCGTGGAGAAATGGCTTTCCGCATCCGTAAAGTTTCAGGGGTTAAGCGTTGATGCGGTCAAACCCACAGAAGGGTGCAAGAGC
>CAXDQP010000209.1:0-4146 GCA_963991335.1 uncultured Flavobacteriales bacterium | reverse complement strand
GATATACGGTGCCCGCCTCAGCATTTGCTAAAGACGGCTCCAGTTTGCAATTGGGCCGCACCTCCAAGCTTGATGGGTTGAGGCAATCCATGAAATCACCGTTCGCTTCTGGAGCGCTTTCCAAAAACATGCGATCATAAAGGCGTACTTCTGCATTGACCGCTTCTTCGCAAGAAACCCAATGCAACGTCCCCTTGGCCTTGATGCCAGATACATCCTGGCCACTTTTGCTGTTGTTGAAATAATTGACATGAACTTCAGTCACAGCACCTGACTCATCCTCCACATGGTCAACGTATTCAACGATATAAGCGGACTTGAGCCGAACGACTCTTCCAGGAGCCAAACGAAACCACTTCTTGTTGACATCCACCTTGAAATCATCCGCTTCCATCCACAGCTCCCTACCGAAAGGCATTTGACGGGTTCCAGCGCTTGGATCTTCAGGATTGTTCTGCGTTTCGAGAAGCTCCTTCTTACCTTCTGGATAATTCAACACCACCAGTTTGATGGGGTTGAGAACGCCCATCACCCGGGGGGCGGGCCGATTCAAATCATCGCGAAGCGCCCACTCCAGCAAACTCACGTCAATTTCATTGTTGCGCTTCGCCACTCCAATGCGATCGGCAAAGGTACGGATGCTTTGTGGTGTATATCCGCGTCTTCGCAGCCCGCTTATCGTGGGCATTCGAGGATCATCCCAACCATCAACCACTCCTTCTTCAACCAACCGCAATAATTTGCGTTTCGACATCAACGTATAGCTGAGATTCAAACGCGCAAATTCCGTTTGTTCCGTGGGATAGATATCAAGCGCTTGAATGAACCAATCGTACAGTGGACGGTGGTTTTCAAATTCAAGGGAGCACAGGCTGTGCGTAATGTTCTCGATCGAATCGGATTGCCCATGTGCAAAATCATACATGGGGTAAATCACCCAATCCTCTCCGGTTCGATGATGGGCAACGTACTTGATGCGATAAATCAATGGATCCCGCATCAACATATTGTGATGCGCCATGTCAATCTTTGCGCGTAAAACGCGTGTTCCTTCTGGAAATTCTCCCGCCTTCATGCCCTGGAAGAGCGTTAAGTTTTCTTCAGGTGAACGGTCACGAAAAGGGCTGTTTGTTCCCGGTTTGCCAGGCGCACCCTTCTGTTCGGCCATCTCTTCGGCAGATTGATCATCAACATAAGCCTTGCCAAGCTTGATTAATTGGCAAGCAAAGCCATAAAGCTGCTCAAAATAATCACTTGTATAGAACTCTCCTCCTTTCCAATCAAAACCAAGCCAAGCTACGTCTTTGCGAATGGCATTCACGTATTCCGTGCTTTCTTTTTCTGGGTTGGTATCGTCAAAGCGCAAATTTGTGACGCCCCCATATTTCTCTGCCAAACCAAAACTGACACAAATTGCTTTGGCATGACCAATGTGCAAATGTCCATTGGGCTCAGGAGGAAACCGCGTATGAACGCGCCCACCATGCTTTCCAGCTGCTATATCAGCCTCAATTTTTTGCTCAATAAAGTTCAGAGGACGTTCCTGGGACCCGTCAGCAGCTTCTGGCGTTTTCGACATGCTTCAAAGTTAACTTGAAATCACATCCTCAGCAACGTTTGCCTTCAGAGCAAACGCACATTTTTCATCAAATTTTCCTTATACGTACGGCTTACCGGAATGTCTTGTCCAGCAACCTGAACGGTGCTCTGGTATACATCGATGTGATTGATGTGCTCCAAGTTCACCACATAGTTCCGAGACACCCGCACAAAATCGGGTGAACCCAAAATGCTCAACAAATCCTTCAGTGAGGCTTTGACATGATACTGGCGAGATTCCAATTGAATTGCGCTGTATTTGCCCTCTACTTGTTTGTAGCGGATGAGGTTCAAATCAATTCGCTTCAGCTTGTTTCCATCTTTCGTGTAGAAATGGACATCCTCCGAATTCTTTCGGTTTTGGAAATCTTCCAGACAGTCCAGCAATGCTGACTTTGTCGTCATGGGCTGTGAAGCGTCCAGTGCCTCCAGGTCCAGCATTCCCATGGAAGAGTTCGTCTCCGGAATCTCAGCGGCTATTCGTGATTCCCAGATATTATTGGCAACTGGGATTAACGGCTTCCGACTTTCCAAAACTTCTTTGACCCGCTGCCACTGACTCATGCCTGAAAACTTTTCAGGCCAGATTACCGCTTCAGGATCGATTTCAAGCGCTGAAATCATCGCGTCTTCGGGCGTTGTCACTGTCGCAACGTCATACCCTTGCTCGGACAAGAACGACTCCACGTTTGGCTTCACACCTTCCTGGATTACCAACAGCTTTAATTTGTGCATTTCATTAAAACCCCTAGACATGCCAATTGTTCTTGTCATTCAAGGAATCCAATACTTTTGGTTAAATTTGTGCATGTTCCAAATGCGACCATCAAAAGAAAATATGACTTTCAGAGCGCAAGCGATCAAAGCAGACATTCGGCCAATCATAGGCGCAGACGAGCAAGTGGCAGAGGATATCGCACTGGAAACCGTTACCACGGAAGGTTGGAATCTGGTTCTGTACAACGATGAACACAATACGTTCGACCATGTCATTGAAATGCTCATCTCCATTTGTGAGCATGATGCTTTGCAAGCAGAGCAGTGCGCGCTTATGGTTCATTTCAAAGGCAAGTGTTCCGTTCTTTCCGGCACATATGACGAATTAGAGCCGAAGTGCACGAAACTTTTGAATGCCGATTTGACCGCTGAGATTGAAGCTTGAGCCAGCCTTATGAATCCGGCCTTTTCGGAACCTGAAACATCCCAATTATAGGCCTTTCATTTCTCGGATTGCCGCGTGAGGATCTACAGCATTAAAAGTTGAAGAGCCTGCCACCAACACATCAGCCCCTGCTTGAACCAATGCTTTCCAATTCCCGGGCCCCACACCACCATCGATTTCGATGTGCGCTTCCGATCCCGCCTCCTGAAGCATGCTGCGCAAAACGGCCGTTTTCTCATACGTCCGTTCAATGAACTTCTGACCCCCAAAACCCGGGTTGACAGACATCAAGCAAACCAGATCCAAATCGCCCAACACATCGGTCAAGGTGGCAACAGGCGTGTGTGGATTCAATGCCACACCCGCCTTCATTCCCAAGCTTCTGATCTGCGCCAATGTTCGATGCAAGTGTGTGCAAGCCTCTGCGTGCACTGTGAGCACATTGGCGCCTAAATCCGCGAATGTTGACACGTATCGATCCGGGTCGACAATCATGAGGTGAATATCAAGTGGCTTGGTGGCGTGCGCTGCAATGCTCTTGATCACAGGCATGCCGAAGCTGATGTTGGGAACAAAAACGCCATCCATCACATCCAAATGAAACCAATCCGCCTCGGATGCATTGATCAACTGAATGTCTCGTTCCAAATTGGCGAAATCTGCAGCCAAAATAGAGGGGGCGAGTAAATGTTCCATGGAACAAAGTTCATGGTTCCAACCATTTCATTGACCTTTGCACCGTGTCAAACTTTTCCACAGCAATAGAACACCAAGGTTCAATAGTCGGTCTGACCGGTGGCCTCGGAAGTGGGAAATCAACCGTTTCCCGCATCTTCCAGTCAATTGGCGTTCCCACTTGGGACGCTGATGCAGCTGGAAAGAGCCTTTACACGGACAACCGTGATTTCCAGGCATGGATCATCCAAAACTTTGGTCGTTCCTGTGGCATTTGGGAGCGTGGAGAACTGTGCGAAATTGACCGCTCAAAATTAGCGAACATCGTTTTCCAGGATGACGATGCGCTGAACACCTTGAATAGAAAGGTCCACCCAATGGTTCGCATTGCCTTTGCCAACTGGCATGAAAAAGTGATTCAAGAGCGTGAACCAAGCTATGTATTGCGCGAATCAGCCATCTTATTCGAAAGCCAAGCGCACCTCGACTGCAAACTTGTGATCACGGTGGTTGCGGAAAAGGCCTTGCGCATGGAGCGTGTAAAGAGGAGAAACGGCTGGACGGAGAATGAAATTGAAGCGCGCATACGTCAACAACTCGACGACGAGGATCGCATCAAGCTAGCTGATTTCGTTGTGGATTATAACCCAAATTCTTCATTGCTTGAGCAAGTCCTTGAATTGCTCAAAATGAGCCTCCAGAGGCCTCCT
>CAXDQP010000208.1:0-4152 GCA_963991335.1 uncultured Flavobacteriales bacterium | reverse complement strand
CGTGCAAAAGCAATTGCTCTTGAAATTCGCGAAACTTGAAGTGGTAGATACATGATTCCGCTAAATTCTCATTGCTTCAAGCCTCTGTGCCTCGCCCTTAGCTGGGCGCTGCTCATTTTGCATTCCGGATGCCGGCCCGAACCCAAAGAAAATCTCAGCTTTGAAATCAGCACCTTACTCGCCTACGATCAAACACCGGCGTCCAACATTCTTGTTGCGCTGGAACGCCGAACGGTGAGTGACGGCGTGTTCAATGGAAACTATGAGATGCTGGCAGAAGGAAGCACAGATGCGGAAGGTATTGTCGTATTAAATTTCGGACGATCCAATGCCTTGGATTACCGCATCACAGGCTACAGTGAGGACTGGTTTGAAACGCAAGTGGAAGTAAATCCAGATGTGTTTTTAGGGAATGCTGCTCAATCCATCGCGCTGGACATGACCCCCAAAGCATCGATCACCATTCGCCTCGTCAATGCCAATCCTTTGGATGAAAACGACGCGATCCAATTCAGAACCTTAAATGTTCCTGGAGAATATCCAACGTGTTCCAACGGATGGGGCACCTTTTCGGGTTTTGACCTGGTGGAGGAACGCACCTGTTTGATTGAAGCAGATCGCTACCTCCTATACACCCACCGGACATTTCGTGGCGGGGAGTGGTTGGAGTTTGAATTGGACTCGATCTGGATTGAACGAGGCGATGCAGTGGATTTGACGATTCCTTGGTGATTCCATGCTTATGAATTCCATTAAACATCACCACTTCCAAGTCACCAAAACGGCGCGTTACGCGACCATTGGTCCCTCGGTTGAAGACGCAAAACACGTGATGATCGCCTTGCACGGATACGGCCAACTGCCCGCGTTCTTTTTGCGCAAATTCGAATCGTTGGCTTCTGAGGGATGGTGCATCATCGCCCCAGAAGGTTTTCACCGATTTTACCTCGAAGGCACGCACGGAAGAGTCGGAGCTTCCTGGATGACCAAGGAAGACCGTGATACAGACATCCATGATTACGTGCTTTACCTCGACGCCCTGAGTGAACACCTCAATCTGCGCAACCGCAAACCGGTATTGCTCGGTTTCTCGCAGGGTGTAGCAACTGCCTCGCGCTGGGTCGCTGCAGGTGCACAAACTTTTGAGCAACTGATCTTGTGGGCGGGCGTTTTTCCGCCCGATTTTGAATGGAAAACCGGAAAAACCCCGTTGAACCAAATGCAGCTTGACGTGGCCTTAGGAAATGACGACCCCTTTTTCAAGGACAGCTTGCTCACCGATACAGCATCCATCCTGGACTCCATGATGGTGAAGTACATGCTGCATCGTTTTGAAGGGGGGCACTCCATTGATCCTGATTTGCTGCAGCACATCGTCGCTCCCCGATAACTGATTAATTTTGCCGAAACCGAATTGCACGATTTTGAAACAACATTCACAACTCTTCTCCACCATCTTTCTGGGATTCATGGTGTTCGCAAATGCCTCAAACGCCCAAAACCAGCGCACCTGGCCCCATGCGATCACCGAGCAAGAACGCGATTACGTGGAGCGCATTGGCTTCGAACCTTCTGTTGCCCGCGGAATTGAAACGCCTCCTCCCTACGACAACATCCGCACCGCTGCGGAGTGGGAAGAAGTCGAAGCATTGACCATCTCTTGGACCAGCTTTCCCTGCATTCAAAAGCAAATCGTGGAAGCGGCCAAGGAAGAATGCACCGTTATCATCTTCGCTGACGACATGGAAGAAGTCACGGATTACCTCACGGGGAATCAATGCGGTGGAGCCTTAACCCTCGAAAACATTCAAATCGTTCCAACGGTCTACAACAGCATCTGGATCCGCGATTACGGTGCCAATACCGTCTATGGTTCTTGGAACGACGACCGGGTACTGGTCGACTGGCTGTACAACCGTCCTCGTCCCGATGACGATGCGATTCCTGATGTGCTGGCCAGCACCCTGGGGCTGGAACTCTACAGCACAACCGGAGCTCCCAACGATTTAATGAATACGGGCGGCAATTGGATGTCAGATGGATTCGGTACGGCCTTTGCTTCCGAATTGATCATCGATGAAAATGATGGTGGGAGCACGTGGTGGACGGATTATCCCGATCACTCCGAAGAAGAAATCAATCAAATCATTTCAGATTTCCACGGAGTCGACACCTACATCACCATGCCCAACCTGCCAATTGACGGCATTCACCACATCGACATGCACATGAAGTTGCTGGACGAAAGCACATTGCTGAAGGCGGAATACCCTGAAGGAACCGCCGATGGCCCCCAAATCAATGCCAACTTGGAATACGTGCTTTCCAACTTCACCACGCGATGGGGCACCCCTTTCAATGTTGTCCGCATCCCCAGCCCGCCCGAACAAGGATTTGGCGGTGGCTATCCGGATGAAAATGGATGGTACCTGACCTACACCAATTCCGTATTCGTCAACAACACCATTTTACTCCCCACCTACTACACGGAGTACGACACGACCGCTGTGCGCATTTATGAAGAAGCCCTTCCCGGATACAATGTAGTGGGCATCGACTGCGACAACAATGGCGAGGCCATCATTTCACTTTCCGGAGCGATACACTGCATCACCCACACCGTTGGAATCGAGGATCCGCTCATGATCAGCCACTTGCCATTGCCTGACACTGATGACACCGTGAATGATTATGCCGTAGAGGCATACATCAGCCACCGCAGTCAGATTGAAAGTGCGACCATGCATTGGAGCACCAACTCCGTTTCGGAATGGAACGCAGTACCCATGGCATTGATCGATGGCGAAACCGAAAACTGGTCCGTGAGTATTCCTGCACAACCGCTCGGAACAACGGTCTATTATTATGTCGAGGCCAACGCGAACTCAGGAAAGACGGGTACGCGCCCAATGCCAGCCCCCGACGGCTGGTGGTCGTTTAACGTCAACGATGCAAGCCTGGGAATCAACGAAATTGTACAAAACTCCCCGTTGCTTCAGGCCTTTCCAAATCCGGCCGCGGCAATCACGTGCATTCCATTGCATTTGCGTCAAGCATCAGAAGGGCAACTCTACCTCAGCAATGCCCTCGGTCAGCAGATCCAAATGATTCACAGCGGAGACTTCCGCGGGGGTGAACAGAAGTACTTCTTCGATGCCCAAGGCATGGCCGCTGGTGCCTACCTATTGACTTTGGACTTGGACAGTGGTGAGCGTTGGTCCCAGCATCTCATGATCCGGTGATCTGCCAACGCTTCCGCTTGATTCCACAAAAAAAAGCCACCCCAGCGGGTGGCTTTTTTCATTTCCAATTGAGCGCATGCGCTCATGCGAAGGAATCAATCCCTGCGGCCGAGCAAACGGAGCAGGAAAAGAAACAAATTGATGAAGTCCAGATACAAGCTCGTTGCTCCTAGAATAGCAAGCTTGGACCCCGCCTCGCTTCCGTACTCCACACCAGCGCCAATCCGCTTCAGCTTTTGAGTGTCATAAGCAATCAATCCGGTAAAAACGAGCACCCCTCCGATGCTTATGATATAATCGAGTTGGGCCGAACCAATGAACCAATTGACGAAGCTCGCAATGATGATGCCGATGAGCGCCATCATGAGAAGGCTACCAAATCGGGTCAAATCCGTATTGGTCGTGTAGCCTACGACAGCCATGACAGCAAATGTCGCAGCGGTAATGACGAAGACCTGAGCGATACTCGACATTGTATAGACCAAGAATATGCTGCTCAGGGACATTCCCATAAATCCACTAAAAGCCAGAAAGAGAAGCGTTAAAGAGGAGGAGGACCAACGTTGAAAGCCCATCTTAATGGCCAGAATGAATCCGAGTGGCGAGAGCATCACAATCCAACCAAGCACGCTCATTCCTCCTGTCTCCAAATTGTACAATTGTGAGATGAGTCCCGATTCAACGGTGTAATAGGAGGCGCACGCTGTAACGACAAGGCCAGCGACCATCCAGCTGAAAACATTCGCAATAAACTTCGAAACGGCCGACTGATCCTCGGCAAATGATTCCTCAAAAATCTGGGGGGATTCAAATTCATTCATGGTACAAAGTTGCAACCATTTGGGTCACCATCGTTCCATGAAGGTTGCCAAAAATTGTTCTCAAGCCGTAGGCTTCGATCAGTACTACT
>CAXDQP010000207.1:0-4171 GCA_963991335.1 uncultured Flavobacteriales bacterium | reverse complement strand
CGCGAGAACTAAGGCAGAAACCGGCTCCATGTAGATCGCATCTGCTGTAGTAAAAGGATAAAGCCGCTTCATGACCTCAATGCTCATCAAAAATGCAAAAGCCGTTGCCAATGAGGCCAACAATGCGAGCCACAACCAATCGTGTTTTGGGATGGCCCAAAACGCCAGTGATTGCCCCCTCCCGTCGAACCAAAACAAAACCGCTAAAACCGCAGCAGCACTCATCAATTCCACCCGCGTGAGGTTGGCCGAATCATACGAGCGCACAATAACCGAATTGAACGTGGAAAAGACCGCGGCCAAGGCGGCAGAAATCAGCGCCAATCCAATGCCGCGGTAGTACTGCTCAGAAGTCAAGGTGAAATCCCCCTCGGAAGGGCCCCACAACAAAACCAGCAACCCCAAGATGATGCCACCTCCCAATAAAATTTCCCTCCAATCCATTTTTCGCTTGTGAACGAGCGGCTCCAGGATGCTCACAAACACCGGGGTGGTAGCCAATGTAGCCAACGCAACCGAAACATTGCTCGCTTTGATGGACCCGAAAAAGGCAATCCAATGCGCTGCTGCCGCGCACCCCACCAGCGCCACCTGAATGCCCGTCTTTATTGGAAACCGTTGCGTTTCTCCTCTTAGAAACAACCAAACCGCAACCAATCCGCCGCCTAAAAACACGCGCCAAAACACCAGGCGCTCCGCTTCCAATGAAATCAATTTGCCCAAAATTCCGGTGAATCCGAAAATCAAAACAATGAAGTGCAACATGACGACGCTCTGCCGGTGATTCATTCGGCAAATCTACCCGTAACTTCGTTCACTCGTTGTCATCAACCTCACCCAATATGAAACTTCCCCTCGCGAGCTTATTCTTTTTGTGCTCTTCCGTGCTGGTGAGCCAAATTCAACTCAACAACCAATTCGGTGACTGGAGCGGAATTGACCACCTCAATGCACCCGACGGCTCGCCATTCATAAAAACCGCGGTCACGAGCAACCTCAACTGGTTGTATGTGCACATCGAATTGCAAGATGAAGTGGGTCTGGATGAAAACATTCTGCCCAATGAATATTTCCTGTTGCTGGATTTGGATGATGATCCTGGCACCGGCGTAGATTATGCAAACCAAGGATTAGGTGTGGACTTGCTGTTGAATTTTTCCAGCCGACAAGCCATCCGTTACACCGGTGGTTCTGGAATTGAAAGTTTGAATGAAATCGGCATGCGATCCTCACCCAGCTACAGTGCAAAAGAGTTTGAAATCGCTTTCAAACGTGAACTGCTCGGGGATGTGGGGGAAAGCATTCGTTTGAAGTGGTACGATGGAGACAGTCAAGTTGGATTTCCAGCTGAAGGAACGGTGCATGAAATGAATAGCAGTGTCGATCCTTGGACCCCTCATTCCATTGCTAGGTCTGAAGGAACGCTCGATCGGGTAGCGTTTTGGAACATGAATAACCGGATGGACGAAGGGCCCGCGAAGATGGCAATGGAGCGCATTCTTCAGGCGGTTGCTCCCGACATCATTGGTTTCTCTGAAGTGTCCAATGTCAGTGCGAATTACGTCCGTGGGTTGCTCAATGAGTGGGTTCCACTCGAAGGCGGTGCTTCGTGGAATGTGGTGAAAGACGATTACGACTTGATGGTTGCTTCCAAAGGCGCAGTGCTATCGAGCCATTCGGGCGTTTATCGACAGTTTCCTGTCGTGGTCCAGGCCCATGACGATTGGCTTGTGCCCATGTTATTCACCAGCAGCCATCTCAAATGCTGCGGCGGTGCATCGAATGAAGCACAGCGGCAATCGGAAGCCGATGAATACATGGCTTTTCTGCGTGACGCCATCGCAGGTGAAGGAAATGGGCCTGTGTTGTCAACCAATGCACCGATTGTCTATGGTGGAGATTTGAATATGGTTGGGTTGGACAATCCCATTTATACCCTTGTGACGGGAGACATCTCGGACGAAAACAATAACGGTCCTGACTTTGCGCCTGACTGGGATGGCTCAAGCCTCACCGAGTGGCCCATTTTGCAATCCGATCACCCTTTCGATTATACCTGGACCAGCAGTTCCCTCTCTTCTGAATGGATCCCTGGAAAGTTGGACTACATCATCACGTCTGATGCTTCCACGGGCTACAAAGGAGGTTTTGTCTTGCGCACGGACGCGATGTCTGATACTCGGCTTGAGGAATTGGGCTTGCAGTCTGATGATGCGCTCACCGCATCCGATCACTTCATTGTTGTCGCTGATTTGGGGTTGGGCGACTTGCTCGGTTTCCAACCCGACACCGATGCAGACGGCATTTACGATTCAAACGATAACTGTGTCGTTGTAGCCAACAACACCCAAGCAGATTTCAACAGCGACGGCGTAGGAGATGCTTGCAGTGACTCCGACGGAGATGGGTTGAGTGATGCATTGGAATTGGGTGTCTACAACACCGATCCAATGAACTCCGACAGCAATCAAAACGGAATTCCCGACGGGATGGAGCTTTGCATTTGCAGTTCTGTTGGAGCCTGCCCGGGTGACATCACGAACGACTTGGTAGTCAGCGTCGCTGACCTTCTTGCCTTGCTTGGCTTGTTCGGGGCGACCTGCTAAACCTACCGATCACATTCCGCGAACCAACTTCAACGATTTGGTTCCCGTTGCTGTTTGAATTCGAACGACATAAATGCCTTCCGCCCAATCGGTCGTGTCCATCATCCAGCGCATGGTGTTCGGTGTTGCGCTTTGAACCAGCGCTCCAGAAATTCGGAACACTTGAATCGATTCAATCGCCTCGCTTGCGTCAAAAATAACCGTTCCGTGTGTGGGATTTGGGTAAACTGAACCGGTCCAATCCATCTCGTCCACCGATACAAGCAAGACATAAATTTCACCGGATGTTTGATCGGAACAATAGCCATCGGTGCTGAAGGTGGGCAATTGGATGCTGAAAACGCCAGATTCCTCATACGTGTATTCAGGGGTTGATTCTTCACTGGTATCCCCATTGCCAAACGTCCAATAGTAACCGGCGGCTCCGGAACTTGTGTTGTCCAATTCAATAGCACCGTCAAGCAGGTTCCATGGTGAAGTGACCGTGAATTCAGCGTTCACCGGTTCCGAAATATCGGAGACATAACGCGGTGAAATTCGATAGCCCTGAAAGTGCGGCGCTTCGAAATCCCGTTGGTCGACAATTCCACTCAACCCAAAAACGCCAACGGGTGCCTCGCTCAAAAACAAATCCGTATTCGCATCCACGCGCATCGTATACACATCCGCTCCTGTGGTAACATCCACTTCAAAGCTTGGAGCGCTATTGGTCCATTGCTCCGGGTTAACCAACTCAACGCACTTGAGGGTCACCACATGCGATTCGCGGGATTCGTCCAGTGTTTGAACCAAGGTTGGCTGTTCAGTGATGAATCCAGACCCTTCATAAATCAAGGTGTCTGCAATGATTTGAGTGAGCCCTGCAAACTGCCCTACCGTTCCTCGAATTCGAACGCTGTCACCGGGCACCACCTGTTCATAACCAAAATCCGACAACGGACTGAAGACGTTGATTCCATGCGTTGGGTCAATCAACGTGAATTGCAGGCCCGATGGGTAGTCATTCCAGCCGTGAACAATGCCACGCAATTCACAGGAAACTCCTAAGCTATCCGTCACACCTGAAACCACGTCCACACTGCGCACGGTCGCTATGTCGTAAACTGGATACGTCAAATCAGACGGTTGAATGTGTACCGTCAGTGTGTCGATGATCAAAACCGCATCTCCTGAAGTGATTTGCATGGCCAAAACAACGGTCTCCTCTCCTTCTGGTTCTTCATCGTCAATGGCAGCAAAGGTGAATGTTTGGTTGTTCAAGAGGCCAATCGGAAAGGTGAATTCCGGCAGCGGAAATACTGCTGGGAAATCATCGCCTTCTGCTGCTGTGCCGCCAACCACATCCACCGATACTGTCACGTCTTGCAACGGGTAAGCAACTTGCATGGCAACCTCTGTCCCGCCCCCTTCATATATGTACAAATCCGATGTCGTAAAGCCCAATTCCATGTCAGGCGTTCCGGTGCATGTCGCGTTGTGGTAGCCAATGAAATCAAAGTTGTCTTGGGGGTACGCCTGTCTCTTATACACATCTCCGCGCCCACGAGACCAGAGAGGAGCTCGTA
>CAXDQP010000206.1:0-4236 GCA_963991335.1 uncultured Flavobacteriales bacterium | reverse complement strand
CCGTAGATCAAGGCGTTGCGGACACCTTCCGACCGCGTTTTGGATTGTTTGGTGAAAAAACTCACCGTCATTGGAATCATGGGGAATACACAGGGCGTTAAAAGCGCTGCGAATCCGAGCAACATTCCCAGCAGGAAAACGCCCAACAAACCCTCTTCCTCCTCCTCGTCATCGTCCGATGCTGTGGTTGAGTCCACCCCGTAGCACAAATGTTGCAAACTCGGGCAAATCACTGGTCGGTCGGTGGCTTCAGAGGCGCTGCCCCAATCAACGAGGCTCACTTTGAAATTCAAATCAGGGGGGAAGACACAACGCTCTTCATCGCATGCCATGTAGGTGATGAAGCCTGAAAGCGTCGCTTCCGCAGATTCCTCCGCTCGGAAACGCTGTACGAAGTAGACATCCTCTTCAAAATAAGGCACCTCCATGTTGAACTGCCGATCAAACTTGACAATGGGCTCGCATTCTTCTACAGCGCCAATTGCCTCCAACCCTGTGGGCCAATCCACAGCAAATGCAGTCGCCATCGGACCGTCAAACCCTTCAATGAATTGGCTGTACAGGTGCCAGCAAGGGTCAACCGTAGCGTGGAAAATGAGCTCGTACTCGGCCTCGTTTGCGGTTTTGTAGACATCCGTACTCCACGCGACCGGTTCCAAAATCCCCGATGCTTCCTCCATGTGCAAGCCACCTTCTTCCCCATGACAAAGGTGCTTGGAAGGAGGGCAGCGGTTTTCCAATGGCGGCAAAGGAGTATCATTGAGGTTGAAACTGAAATCAATGTCTTCCGGAGGCAAGCAGCGCGATTCATCGCAGACCATGAAGCTGAGGTAGCCTTTCAAAACAGAGTCAACTTTCTCGTTCAATCGGATGGTTTGAACCCAATTCACCTCCTCCTCAAAAAACTTCAAATCCATCATGAAGTTGGGGTCATACTCCACGATGGGAGCACATTCTTCCACGGATCCAATGGCCTCAACACCGGAAGGAAATTCCAACTCAAAATAAGTGGGAAGGGGTCCATTGGGGTCCTCTAGAAACTGGCTGTAGATGTGCCAGCATGGCTCAACTTCAGCATGAAAAACGAGGTCCAATTGACCTTCTTCTTCGGCTTCATGGATGGAGAAAGACCATGAAACGGGGTCCAATATTTGCGCTTGGAGCGTAGCTGAGAAAGTCGCTAACAAGCAAATCCCAAGGGCTATTGTCAAAAGACGTTGGAAGCGGTAGATCAAATTCATTGCATCGCGAATATAAAACGTACAGAACCGGGAATCGAGGCGGACGGTGCAAACGTTCGTTATCGCAGGGGCATTCTGCCTTCGAAAACGATTACAATTCGATTTCTTCTCCAAGTTTGAGGCCAAAAGGACGGCGAATGAGCCAACTGCCCAAATAAACCAATGGCGTGTCCAGAAGTGCCACGATTACCTTGAAAACCACGCCATTTAGTAACAACGTGCCAAATAATGCCCACTGAATTTGACCGGCAGCGCACATCAAAAACAGGACGGCGAATGTGTCAATGAATTGAGAAGGGATTGTGCTGAGGTTGTTGCGCAACCAGAGTTTTTTTCCTTGGGTGCGCTTTTTCCAAAAATGAAACAGCCGCACATCGAGGAATTGGGCCAGCAGGTAGGCGGTCATTGACGCACTCACCGCAACGATGGTGGATCCAAACACATGGTTGAATTCGGCATCGTTCACGGGCGACCAATCGGCAGCAGGAATGGATTGACTCACGGTGATGATGACCAAGGTGAAGGCACTAGCGAAGAGGCCCGAAAGCACGACCCAATTGGCTTTTTTCTTACCAAAGCACTCGGAGATCAAATCGGTCACCAAGAAAGTGACGGGGTAGGGCAGCAGTCCAACACTCTGTTCAAACGTCAATCCATCCATTGGCGCCCAATGAAAAAACTTTCGAAAGATGAGATTACAAGCGACCAAACTCGCGATAAATAGCGCAGCGAGGATGAGGAAAATGCGCAGAGAAAGTTCCTTCTTCGCTGCCTGTAAATCATGTGTTTGGGGATGTTTACTCATGAGGGTGGGAGCTGAGGTTTCCAAATCAAACAGGCCTTTTCCCGGGTCACAGCGCAGGCAATGGATTCAAATCGGGCACCGGAATCAACGCCCGAACGGGTCAAGCTGACAATTTCAGGGGTGGCTTTCGAAGAAATCTTGAATTGACGGCAGAGCTGGTGCAGCACCTCCATCTGAAGTGGCTCATTGGACCAAGCGTGCAGGTCGAGTTCAAAAGAGGAGCCCTGATCCTGGCCACACCGCAACACGGCTGCGTCTACTGCACGGCGAGATTCTGTCGCCAAGGGCTGCAATCGCGATGCAATCCGGGTGAGGTGGCGCCCAGTTCCCGGACGCAATGACTCCAAAAGCGGGAGCACTTCATGCCGCAATCGATTGCGCAGATAATCCGGTTTTTGATTGCTTGAATCTTCTCGAGGGTGCAAATCCCATTGGGCGGCCTGCTCTTCCAACACTTCACGGTTTTCCTCCAGAAACGGTCGTATCAAACGGCTCACAGGGTCAAGCGCGCGCATCCCGCCAAGCGCGAGTGGACCAGCGGACCGCAACAAATGAAGCAGTACGGTTTCGGCTTGATCATCGGAATGGTGAGCGGTCGCAATGAAAACAGGGAATTCAGGGGAAGTCTGGAGCGCCGCTTGTAACGTCCCAAACCAACGGTAACGGATCCGCCGTGCTTCCGATTGAACCCCTTCGGGATCTCCAATCATTTCGGCTCGCAGTTCATGGTGTGGCACGTCCCGGTCTGTGCACCATGCGCGCACGTGGTCTGCGTCCCCATCGGATTCGCTTCCGCGCAATTGGTAATTGACGTGGGCGACTTCAATGGGCTGACCGCAGCGGTATAGGCATTCAGCTAAAACGAGGGAATCGTTGCCCCCGCTGACGCCGACCAGGATTTTGTGCTCATTTGAAATGCCGTGCTGTTGCAGCCAAGTGGTCATCCGTTGCGTGAGCCCGGCGCGGTCCTTAGGCATCTTTTTGCAAGGTTTTGAGCATTGCCTCCGCTTTCAGTAAGCACTCTTGGTATTCTTTTTCGGGCACACTCAGGGAAGTAATCGCCCCGCCGACATGCATGGAAATGCGCTCTTTTGCAGCGTTGTACAACAAACTGCGAATCACAACATTCAGCGAAAAGTCACCATTGGGCTGAAAGTATCCCACGCTGCCCGAATACACCCCTCGCTTGCAGCCCTCCAATTCGTCAATCAATTCCATGGCACGCACTTTGGGTGCCCCTGTCATGGAGCCCATGGGAAATGTGGCGCGCAAGATGTCGACAGGATCGCATTCCGGTCGGACTTCGCATTGCACGGTAGAAATCATTTGGTGCACGCTTCGAAAGCGATGAATTCCGAAAAGTTCTGGCACGTGGACCGTACCCGGTTGGGCAATCCGGCTCAAATCGTTTCGGACCAAATCACAAATCATCACGTTTTCGCCGCGCTCCTTTGGATCGGCAAGCAAGGCTTGAGCGAGCGCGTGATCCTCGGCTTCGTTGGTGCCGCGGGCGATGGTTCCCTTGATGGGGCTTGAGGTAAGGGTCGAGCCTTTTTTGTCCAAAAACAATTCAGGCGAACCCGAAATCAAGTGGAATTCACCTGCTTTGACAAGCGCAGAATAGGGGGATTGGGTGAAATGTTGCAATCGGACAAAGGCATCCCAAACCGAGTCCAATTTGTCATTGCTCATCCATTCTTGGCAGAGGTTGAGTTCATAAACATCGCCTCGTTGGATGTGTTTTTTTACCCGCCTCGCCCGTTGGAGGTAAGTGGCCTCATCCCAGCGTGGTTTCATCGAAATTTCTGGCGCTTCCGGGATGGACGATAGTGGGGTTTTCACGTCTTGCAAGAGTGCTTGGGCATCTTCCTCGAGAGCGCCGTGGACGACACGGGCATTCGGGTCTCCCCCACCCCATTCGATGACCACGCGTGGCTCTACCCAATGCAACGTTGGGAATTGAGCATGATCGAGTCGTTGCGATTCCAAACGTTCGATGCCGTTTTTCAGGTCATACCCTAGCCAGCCAAAAGCCCAAGTTGATGTTCCTTCGGGCTTTAAAAAAGAGCTCCAGCCGTCGAGGCTTTCAGGATTTTCTCCGCTCCAGGTGAAAGATCGTTTCGCGCCAATGGCCAGCAAACACTTGCCGTCAGGATGGTCGTCAAAAAGCAATGAAGCGTGGGTTTCCCG
>CAXDQP010000205.1:0-4245 GCA_963991335.1 uncultured Flavobacteriales bacterium | reverse complement strand
TCGGAACGCCCGCGCCAAACTTAGATCGCCCAATATTATGACGTTGTTGGGGTCGGTATTGAGGTTGCCCGTGGTGAGATTGGTGGAACCGGTCTATACAAAGGCGCGCTCGGTGTTATCGGCATCACCAACAATGAATTTATTGTGCATTCCGCTGCCTTCGCCGTCGGTGCGGAAGTGGACAGGCATGCTTTCATCGATGGCACTCAGGCCCAAGTTCGCGTTCTGCCCTTCTGCGATGTAACGGACTTCAACGCCGTTGGAGATCGCCAAATTGATGGCCGCTTCAATCGCGGAATTGTTCAAATTGTATGCTGCAATTTCCAACGTGTTTTGAGCCGTTCCGATGTACGCAGCAATGGTGTCATTGGTATTGGTTCCTAAGGTTTGCGCTTCCTCTATGGTCGCAACGCTGTTGTCCACTTCCCGCGTGAAATAAGCGCGCATGTAACCGGGTGACTCAGAGACGGTGGCATAGGGCCGGATCGTTGCGGCTGTCGAGTCTTCACCTGCAATAGACAAAACACGAGCGTAGTAGATGGTTCCCGCTTCGAGGGATTCCAAGCCGATGGTGTGATTGAGCACCTGTTCGTCCATTGCAATTTCCATCCCAAGGTCTGGGGTCAGTCCGTATTCCACATGGGAATCACCCAAAACATCCGTGGACCAGTTCAAATCAAAGCTGCCCGTCGTGATGTTGGTCTGGTCGACCTGTGTGCTCAGGTTGATTGCAGAGGTGGGGACCAGGTCCTCACTTCCGCGGGGAAGGAGTTGGTAGCCTCCAAATCCATCGAACGTAAATTGAGAAATGATGCCGTAGAGGTCCACTTCGCCTGCGGGCAAAACCTGACCCACCAATTCGTTGTCATTTCTCACGTAAATGATGCCATCTTCTCCGCTCGCGTTGAAGCTAAACGTGCTGTTGCCCGTGATGACCGTTCCTCCATTCGTGAATACTGCCCCTTGGATATAGACGATTTCGCCTTCCAGATTTTCGCCCATCTCACCCGGTGTGATGACCTGCGGTTCGGGCAAGGGATTGCCTGATGAAAGGACTTCGACTTGTGTGATGCCATCGGGACCCACTTCAAGCAAACCATTGTACTCGCTCAATTGAGCGGTCATGGTCAATTCGTCACCCGGTTGTGGGTCAGCAAAACCATTTTGAGACCAGTCGCCCCCGGGATAGAGGGCGATGCCGGCAGTTTCATCCTGCAAGTAACGAACGATGCCCAAGTTTCCATCGGAGGTCACAATGCCCGTGACGGTGACGGTTTGCCCTACGCCATAGTTGGTGCGGGCGTCCAAGATGTCGGTTTGGCTCCACAAAGTGGAAGCGATAAAAATCAAGGAGAGGGAGAGGAGTGATGTTTTCATGTCAATCGAGATGGTTGGGTTAGAAGCGGATGCGAACGGATAAATTGGTTCGGAATCCATACCCCATATAGACACTAGCGGAGCCAGCGTCGAAGTTGTTTTCACTGAAGGCGTATTTGCGGTCTGGGTCCGTGAAGTACCATTCACCGTACGCATCGTTGTTTTGTGCGTTGCTCAGGTACACGGTGTTGAGCAGGTTGAAAATGCTCAAGCGGAAATCCATGTTGGTCCCATTGAGATCCAATCGGTAACCCGCGTGAAGATCAAGCAATCCGTAGGTAGGAATCTGCCAAGACTGCCGCCCTTCGTTTTCGCCGTTCAAGCTGAAGGGATCGAAGTCCGCAAAGTGCCGGCTGAAAACGGTAAAACGCGGTTTCAAATAAAGTTGCTTGTACGTGTATTTCAGCGAGACGCTGTATTGGCTTTGGGGTGAATCTCCCACAGAGACCCCTTCTGCGTTGTATTGAACGACTGCAACATTGCCCTCTACGTCGATGTAGGGGAGATTTGAGTCGTCGTCCAATAGCACGAGGCTATCTTCAGAACTGGTCCAGCGCCAATCGCCCAGACTGGCATAGCCTTCAATGGTGAGTCGCGGGTTTAGCTGCCATGCGATATCTGTCTCAAGGCCTTTGTGCAAGGCACTCATGGAATTTACATTGGCGCGAACGATGTCGCCCTCAACGGTTTCGAATCGCAACAAGGATTGGAGCGGTCGGTTTTGCCAGTCCGTGTAGTAAGCATTGACGTTTACGCTAAATGGATACTTGCTAAAGCTGTATCCCCATTCCGCAGAGTTGATGCGTTCATTTTCGACATTTTCCACGAATTTGTTTTCGAAGTCCACCACGTTCCGGAATACCGGGGTTCGATTAAGGTGTCCCAAATTCACGAAGGTGTTTGCGTATTCGGAAAGGTTGTAATTGCCCCCTGTTTTGAGTGTGAATCCTGGTAGCCATTTCCATCCGCTGGTCTTGTCGGTGCCATCTTCATTGGCCGCAGCGAAATAATCGACGCTTTTGTAGCCTTGGGTGACACCGCTAACGTTGAAGAACGCATTCCAGAGGTATCCTTTGTACTCGAGCAGTGCAAAAGCACCACCCCAACGAACAAAGGCATCGTTGTGGTAACCAATTTTGTCACCCACCATGCGCATGTTCGATTCAGCATTTGCATTGCGCGTATCGACGAAGTAGTCTCCACCGAGCAAATCAAAAACTTCCGCATAGTGTTCCCCTTGATAGGTCCGGAAATCCAATCCGCCAGACAAGGTGACTTGCTCCGAAGTTTCGTGCCGAAACGTAGACAAAAATCCGTACCAGTAATGGTTGTTGAATAGCTTTCGCATGATGCGCCCCGATTTGAGCAAAGAATCGCTGTAAGTCGGATCAATGGGTGGGCCGAAGAGTCCGCCAATCGTATTGGAGTTGTAGAACTTTTGGAAGTCAACTTGGCCATTCGCCGTGTAGTCGCCTCCTCCCAAGCTGTTTTCCAGCCGCGTTCCTCCACCAAACCCATAACTGGCATACGCCATATTGGAGATGTACAACTTCTCCGTAGCTCGCCAGCTGTGACGAACCGAGAAGAGGGGTTTGTGGTACTTGTTCTGGCGCTCGTATAGCACGTTGTTATTGACTTCGCCCCAATGCACATTGTAGGTGTCCCCGTAGCTGACTATTCCCGTGGTATCGATGAAGTCAGTGGAAGAAACGATTTCTTCAAAATCATCAGAAGATGCATAGCCGTATGCCTGATTCAATGAGTCGTATGCGGCCAATTCCTCCTGCTGCAGCAAGGTGCCATCATTGAAAATGCCGTCGTAGCCTTGGCTGTATGCCATCAATTCGGCGTATTCTTCATCTGTTCCTTCGAACAAAGAGCGCGCATACTCCTTGTTGTGGGTCGCAATGCGCTGCTGGTATCCCCGCGCCGCATTTTGAGATGGCGAGCCCGTGGCACTCACGGAAAGCGTATGGTTACCAAGGGCTTTCTGCACCTTCACATAGTAAAAGAATGCACGGTTATAATCTTGTTGGAAATAGCCTTGGCGATTCTGGAAACTGCCCGCCATGGTATAGCCCCACCCGCCGTCCAATCGACCGCTGGTGTGCCCAATCGAAGTTCGGCTGAATCCGAAGCTGCCGAATTCCTGCTTGACAGAAGTTTTTCGCGACGATTCAATGCCAGAGGTTACGATGTTTACTGTGCCGCCGATGGCTGGGAGTGCGAGTTTGGAGGCGCCGAGTCCCCGCTGTACTTGCATGGTTTGGGTCACCAAATCAAGGCCAAACCAATTGTTCCAGAATACAGCTCCGCTTTCCATGTCATTCACGGGAATGCCATCCACGAGGACGGAGACGTTTCGCTGTTTGAAACCCCGGATGGAAATGGAAGGTCCGTTGTCGTCTGAGCCCGCTTGGGTCGCATAAACACCGGGCGTTGAATTCAGAATCATCGGGATGGGCTGTGAACCCAATTCCTCTTGGATTTGAACCGGTTTGATGTTGGAAAATGCCACCGGTGTTTCGCGCTCAATTGCAACATCAGCCACTACCTGAGCTTCTTGCAAGACAATGGTACTCAACTTGAAGTTGGATTGCACCAGTTGTCGGTTGATCTCAATGGTTCGTGTTTGGGATTCGTATCCGATGTACTGCACGGTGATTGCGTGACTGCCGTATGGCAAACTCACAGCGTATTTGCCGTCAAAGTCTGTTGCTACACCGGTATTTCCGATGCGCACGGTCGCCTGAATGAGGGATTCACCGGTGATGGCATCGGAGACAATGCCTGTCAAGGTGCCCGTTTGGGCAGCAGCAGACAGCGCGCCTAAAGTGAGCGCTGCATCTACATAGATTGACCTCCACA
>CAXDQP010000204.1:0-4247 GCA_963991335.1 uncultured Flavobacteriales bacterium | reverse complement strand
ATCCAGGCGCCTGGATTTACGCCGATGGCCGAGTCATATTGGATCCCCGCTCGCCCAGTGAATTCGAAAAAGGACCCATCCGAGGAGCTACCCCGCTGCCCATCTTCGAAGACGATGAACGGGCTGTCATTGGCACGTTATACAAGCAACAAGGAAAACCGGCAGCGGTGGAGAAAGGGTTGGAGTTTGTAGGGCCTAAAATGGGGGAATTGGTGCGGCTGGCACGGGAACTATTCGAAGCACAAGAGCATCGAGAACCCATCATTGTGCATTGTTGGCGAGGAGGCATGCGCTCGGGCGCTGTGGCTTGGCTCTTGGAAACGGCCGGGCTTCCTGTCGTGAAATTGATCGGCGGTTACAAAGCATACCGAGGGTGGGCTCGAAAGGATTTCGAATCCATTGCATGTTTGCGCGTGGTGGGTGGTATGACCGGTGTTGGCAAAACCAAGGTCTTGCATGCGCTCCAGCACACAAGCGCTCAAGTCCTCGACTTGGAGGGCATTGCGGGGCATTTGGGGTCAGCATTTGGAAACCTTGAACGCATTCCACAGCCGAGTTCAGAGCAATTTGCCAACGATTGCCATCGCATTCTCAAAGGGTTTGATTGGAGCTTGCCGGTGTGGACTGAAAATGAAAGCAGGGCCATCGGCACGGTGCACCTGCCCCAGGAATTTTTTGATTCCATGCGTGCTTCACCTGTCTGGGTGTTGGAGCGCACCCAAGAGGAACGCCTTGATGTGTTGTGCGAAGTCTATGGGACGGCAAGCACAGCATTGCTGGAAGCAGCCTTTGAGCGCATCCGAGAAATACTGGGGGGGCTGAGGTGTCAACAAGCGATTGATGCCCTGCGAAACGATGATTTGAGGGCTGCTGCAGCCATTGGTTTGGTCTACTACGACAAGCTATACGACCACACGCAACAACGCTATCCACGTGAGGACAATTACACGGTGGATGGCAAGGGGAAAACACACGAAGAGATTGCTCAATATTTGCATGCGTTGGACTAATACAGAACGCATTCTTGATTCAAAAACACACTACAATGGACACCGTTCAACTGACCCAATTTTCCCACGGCGCTGGCTGTGGTTGTAAGCTTTCACCGGCTGTGCTGCATGAAATTTTGTCGGGAGTGGATCGGTCGGAATCTTTTCCCTCCTTGCTGATTGGCAACGACACGAAGGACGATGCCGCGGTGATGGATTTGGGGGATGGTACGGGAATCATATCGACAACAGACTTTTTCTTGCCCATTGTCGATGATCCCCGCACGTTTGGACGCATTGCAGCGGCGAATGCCATCAGTGATATTTATGCCATGGGCGGCACCCCACTCATGGCCATTGCGATTCTCGGATGGCCGCTTGGTAAGATTCCGGAATCGGCTGCGAGTGCGGTTCTCGATGGAGGTCGAAGCATTTGTTCAGAGGCGGGCATTCCATTGGCAGGTGGCCATAGCATCGATAGTCCTGAACCGATATTCGGTCTTGCCGTAACGGGCCGGGTGCCGCTGAATCAATTGAAGGCCAATGCAGCTGCGCAACCGGGAGATCATTTGTTCTTGACGAAACCGGTGGGTGTTGGGATGGTTACGACCGCACAGAAAAAAGGCATTGTGGCCGAAGATGATCTGAAATCTGCGGTGGATTCCATGCAAGCATTGAACGCCGTAGGGGCGAAATTGTCCCAAGTCTCAGCCGTGCATGCCATGACTGATGTCACGGGCTTTGGATTGCTTGGGCATTTGGTTGAAATGTGCGAAGGAGCGAAACTTTGCGCTCAAGTTGATACCGCTTCGGTTCCCTTGTTATCCTCAGAGCGACTCAGGCATTACCACTCCATGGAATGCGTGCCGGGAGGGAGCCGAAGGAATTGGGCCAGCTATGGCCATCATGTCGATGCACTTGAGGGATTCGATCGTGATCTCTTGTGTGACCCTCAAACGAGCGGAGGATTGCTGGTGTCGGTTGGAAATTCAGGGTTAGACCAGGTGGTGGCCATCTTGAAAGAGGAGGGTCTGCATTCTCTTTCTATGGGCACCATGGGGAGCCGGGAGGATTGGAGCGCTGATGCTCCATTGATTTCGTTTCGGTAAAAAGGGAACAAAAAAAACCGCCGGTCCTTTTGGACCGGCGGTTCACGTTCAGGAACGTATCAGTTTCAAAAGCGATTAGTCTTTGCTTACAGCGAGGCTGTAGATGACCAATCCGAAGCCAATCTTGTTGATGGCGTCACCGATGTTGTAGACTACGTCCATGTTGAGTCCAATTCCATCAACGAAATCGTACCAACCTTCGGTTCCGATCATATATCCCAAAGGATATATACCCCAACCAATGAGGACAAACTTGCACAGGATGCCGTGGGCGCGCTGCACAGAAGCAGAAGACTTGTCTGCTAAGGCTTTTGCTTCACCAAACATGATGAGGTATACAATGTAGAAGTACGCGATACCAGAAATCAATCCCCACAAAGCAGGTCCTGTTCCAGTCGTGTAAACTGCTTCACCCATGTATCCGGTGACCAGCATTACAACTGAAGCCCAGATGAGCTTCCAAAGCAAACCTGTTTGAGCGCCAGCGGCTTTGAGAATGAGGTAGAATTCAACGCACATCAACGGAACAGTCAATGTCCAGTCAACGTAACGGAAAAAGGTTGGAGACTCTCCAACTTCTGCCCAATAGTCGCGCATGTAGTAATAGTGAACAGCGGCGATGAATGTGATCAATCCGCTGACCAAAAGAGAAGTTTTCCATTTTCCTTCTACCATGTTGATGGAAAGGAAGAAGAATGCTGATGCTGCCATCATGGCCATTGTGCCTACGAAGAATGTAAATCCGACGTAGTCGTCCGTTGGCATAGCTTTAATCGCAGATAGAATAAAAGAAGTCATGTGTTTGGGTTTTGGTTACAATTATGAAACGTGTCCTGAGAACATGGAATTAACATCCTTTGACAGATGTTGTTCAACGCAATCTCGAAAAAGTTAGACACTTTTCACAACCAACTTCTTAACGTTATGATTTTAAATTGTTTAAAAGATCAAAAAGGAGGTGGGTTGGGAGTCCCATCACGGTGAAGTAAGACCCATTGAGTGAGATAACACCCGCAAATCCAATCAGGTCTTGTACACCGTACCCACCTGCTTTATCAAACGGTTGGTACTGCTCGATGTAGTGGTTCAGCAATGCGTCATCCAGGGAGGCGAAGGTTACCTTGCATGTATCCACTGCTGATTTGATTCCGCTAGCTTTCGTAGTGACAGCGATGCCAGAGGCAACGGTGTGCGTTCTGCCACTCAACTGTTGGAGCATGGCTTTCGCTTCCCCCGCAGACTTGGGTTTGCCGAGCACTTGCCCATCACAAAGCACGACAGTATCTCCTGTTATGAGCACATCGTGGTCTTCCAATTCGTCGAGGTAGGCTTTTGCTTTTTTACGGGTCACGTATTCGGCAACTTCCGACCCCGTGATAGAGGTGGGAAATGACTCGTCAACGTCTTTGAGCCGGATAATGGGTTCCAGTTCCAATCCCCGGACCAATTCGAGCCGTCGGGGAGATTGACTGGCGAGAAGGATGCGCTTGCCTTGGAGGTTTTGGTGAATCATGGTGCAAAAGTACCGTTTCCAATTCGGCAACGAGCCGGAATGACGAGGCTACCTTTGCTTTTTCAAATTGGATTCTGTCAAAGGGACTTTGTATTATGGCACATCAGCGCATTCTTATTCTGGATTTTGGAAGTCAATACACGCAACTGATCGCCCGTCGGGTGAGGGAATTGAATGTTTATTCTGAAATCATACCTTGGCATGCATATGACGGATTGGCCGCGGATATACAAGGCGTAATTCTCTCGGGGTCACCGCACAGTGTCCGCGATGAAGACGCACCAAGGCCAGATTTGTCCACGATGCTCGGAAAGGTTCCGGTGCTTGGGGTTTGCTACGGTGCACAGTACCTGGCCCAAACCTATGGAGGATCCGTAGAGGCTTCCACCACCCGGGAATATGGCAGAGCGCTTCTCGCTGAAGTGAACGCAACGGATGAGCTGCTTGCCGGCATGAGTGCGCAGTCCCAAGTCTGGATGAGTCATGGGGATACCATTCTCTCGTTGGGGGACGGATTCGAAACGATCTGCAGCACGCACGATGTGAAATTCGCGGGTTTTCGTGATGCCCACCGCCCGGTTTGGTGCATTCAATTCCACCCCGAAGTTTGGCACAGTTCAGAGGGGACCATTTTGT
>CAXDQP010000203.1:0-4255 GCA_963991335.1 uncultured Flavobacteriales bacterium | reverse complement strand
ATTCCAATGATTGGAGACATCACAGAGATGCCTGTGCTATTTGTTTTTCACGGCGTTGAGAGGAATGCGGCTTCCTACGCCAATGATTGGGAAACGTTAGCGCAAATGCACCAAGCCATGGTTTTTGTGCCGGAGTTCACCGAATTGGAATACCCTGGCAGTGTTGGATACCAACAGGGAAATTTGATGGCAGGTGATCAACTCCGTCCGGAAGAGGAGTGGTTGTTTCGCCTGATCGAACCCATGTTCGATGACATCCAAGAACGCCTGGGAGCGCCGAAAAATCGCTACGATGCTTGGGGGCATTCTGCTGGCGCGCAATTTTTGCACCGGTATATCTTGTTTGGCGGAGCGAATCGGTTAAACCAAGCAATTGCCGCCAACGCAGGTTGGTATACGGTTCCTGAAAACGGCTCTGCTTTTCCATACGGTTTGGCCGAGTCTCCTATTGATGAATCGGATTTGTCGATTCCGTTCAGCACCAACCTTATGATCCATTTGGGGGGTGAAGACACAGATTACATGGAAACCGGATGGACCGGGGCTTATGAACAGGGAGACAATCGATTGGACCGAGGCCAATATTTTCACGACCGCGCGATTCAAATATCGCAGGACAATGGTATCTTGCTTAATTGGAGCCTCCAAGTAGCCGAAGATATTGGACACCAGCCGCTGGAAATGGCGGCCAAAGGAGCTCAATTTTTTTATCCTTGACATGATACCATTGAAACAAACAAACCACTTTCTTGCGTTTTCCGCTGCGCTGTTCATGCTCATTTCAGGGTGCGCCAAAACGGACGATGTGGACCTTCCCATTCCGGTGGACTCCAATGCAGGATTCACCTTTCAAATTCCGGATCGGGCCTTCGGTGAATACATGGTGTACCGAGGAATCCCGGGCGTTCAGCAACGTTTTGACACCCTTGAAACGGGAGCGGTTCAAACCAACTTTTACTTGAATCCTGATCTTGTAGTGGGGGTCAATGCATTGAGTTTGAGCAAAACCAGTAGCAATGTTGCAGCATTGGAAGCAGCTAATGTTGCAACTGCCGCGCAAAAAATTCAAGATTTGAGCGGCGTGGAATTCTTCACAGGTCTGGACACGTTGATTGTGACTTCCAATGATCTGGTGAGCTTGGACCTCAGCGCCAATGTGGAATTGGTGGAACTCAGTATGAATTTTTGCAAAGTGGAAATGTTGGATGTGAGTGCTTGCCCCAACTTGAAGAAACTTCGTTTTCGAGGCAGTTCCCAAGCGAATGCTCTGCTCAGTGAAATCGACTTGTCCAATAACCTGCAATTGCGGCATTTGCACTTGCGTTCCCACGGCTTTTCATCCATCGATCTTAGCGCGAACCTCGCCTTGATTGAGGAGGTGGATTTATCGGATAATCCTGGCCCAGATGGCAATGCTTCCAGCGCTGATATTTTGATACCGGCGGCTATTTATGACCAAGTCCAAGCCGCGGGCGGCGTGTTGATGGGAGTGATTCCAGAATGATGCTCGCCATTGGATTGATCGTTGCCGCGGTAATCACCGCTTACGTTGGATGGAAATTGGTCCATGGCCATCATCCGCAATTCATGTTGTTGGCCGCTGGCTTGGGGTTTCTGCTCATTTCCTGGGCACTCGGAAATTCTCTGGAGGTCACGGAATCAACAGGTTGGCGCGGTTTTGATTTGTTCAATATCATCGTTCGCTCCATGAAGTCAAAGTTGAGCGGCATCGGCACAATGATCATGATCATTGCTGGATTCGTCGCATACATGGATTACATGGGAGCAACAAAAGCCATGGTTCACGCAGCGATGCGCCCCATCGGTTTCCTTCGTGGTTTTCCGCACCTCGCCGCCATCATGGTTTTGCCTTTGGGCCAATTGCTCTCATTATGCGTGCCCAGTGCAGCGGGCTTGGGCCTCCTGATGATTGCTTCGGTCCATCCCATTTTGCTGCGCATTGGTGTTTCACCCCTCGCTTCGGTTTCCATCATTACCCTGTGCACCTGTTTCGACATGGGGCCCGCCAGCGCAAATACTGCGCGAGCCGCCGATCTCTTGGGTCTGGGCAATGTCTCTTATTTTCTTGTGCAGCAGGCGCCACTTGCGGGGGGACTCACCTTGGTCATCATGGCCGTGGTGTTTTTGCAATTGCGCCGAACGGAAAAAGCCCAAAAGCAGGAACCAATGAAGGATGAGCGGGTGGAGAAGTCCCCGATGTACTTTGCCCTTTTGCCCGTGTTGCCACTGCTTTTGCTAATGACATTCAGTTCTTTTTTCCAGAACGGACCGAATGCGGTGGTGCTGGATACGTCCACGGCGATGCTTATCTCCTTGGCGTTTTCCATGCTGTTGCATCGTATTTCGGGTGCCAAAGGCAAGGAAATAGAGTTGGGGTTAAAGGCGTGCTGGCAGGGGATGGGGAAGGCGTTTAGTCAGGTGGTTACCCTCATCATTGCTGCGGATTTATTTGCCAAAGGTTTGATCGAACTGGGGCGCATCGAAGGGTTGTTATTGATGGTGGAAGGCCTTGGATGGGGAGCGTTGGGCCTCTTGATCATATTTGTGGCGTTGATCTTCGTTGCTTCGATCCTAATGGGCAGCGGCAATGCGAGCTTTTTTGCCTTTGCTCCGTTGGTTTCAAAAGTCGCGGAGTCCATGAGCATCCCCGGCATCCGATTGCTTTTGCCCATGCAACTGGCTTCCAGCATGGGGCGAGCAGCTTCTCCGATCTCGGGAGTAATCATCGCCACCTCTGGAATTGCAGGTGTCAATCCGCTTGATGTCGCCCGAAGAAATGCACAGCCCATGGCCATCGCACTTGCATTGATGGTTATTACTGAATCCTATTCCTTTCTATGAAATTATTTAAAAATGTCGATTTGCATGCGCCTGCGTCCCTTGGAAAAGGCGATGTTCTGATTGTCAATGGCCGAATTGCGGCGCTTTCACTGGCTGGCGATGCAACCATTGAGGTCAGTGGCATCGCAGGCCTGGAAATCATTGAATGCGACGGATTGTCCATGGCACCCGGATTCATTGATCAGCACATTCACATCACCGGTGCGGGGGGGAAATATGGCTACGGCTCCATGACGCCGGAGGTGCATGTTACAGACCTCATTCGTTGCGGCACGACGACGGTGGTGGGGCTCCTTGGCACCGATGGCACGGCCCGCAGCCTGAATTCCCTCTATGCCAAGTGCGCAGCCTTAGAGGCGGAAGGTCTTTCGGCATGGATGCTGAGCAGCTACTTCGGATTTCCGCCAAAAACCATCACGGGGAGTGTGCACGATGACTTGCTGTTCATCGATCGCGTCGTGGGCTGCAAAATTGCACTGTCGGATGTGCGGTCCTCGTACCCGACCGCCAATCAGCTGCTGGCTCTGCTGCGCGAAATACAGGTGGGTGGAATGATTTCGAGCAAGGGCGGTGTGCTGCACATTCACCTTGGGGCGCTTCCTGAAGGCATGGACTTGTTGTTCGAATTGGTCGAAAAGTACCACGTGGACATCAAGCGCCTGTCGCCGACGCATGTGGGCCGTACCGCTCATTTGTTTGATCAGGCGCAGCGATTTGCTCAATTGGGCGGTATGGTGGACCTCTCGACCGGGGGCACGCAATTTCGCCCACCGTGGGAGGCCCTGGCACAAGCCCACGCCGATGGAGCTGACCTCCGCCAGTTTACCTTGAGCAGTGATGGCAATGCGGGAATCGGAATCTTGGATTCCGAGGGACAATTGACCGGATTCAAAAAAGCGCCCATTGATTTGAACCTGTGGAATGTCCAGCAATTGCTAAGAGGGGGGGACGTCTCCGCAGAGCTCGCATTGGGCTTGGTTACGTCCGGACCCGCCCGCACAATGGGACTGCATCGCAAAGGCAATCTCGCTCAAGGCATGGATGCGGACGCTTGTCTTTTTGACAACGAATGGAACCTAAAAGGGGTTGTTTCACAGGGTGAAATCATGATGTGGAACGGCGAATTGCGCACGCAGGGCAACTTCCCCAAGGCTTGACGCTGCATCGGCTTTCGCCGGTGATGGGAGCAGAATAAAAACTGCGTTTGGAAAGCAGCGGTCCAGCCATTGGCTTGCGGCCGTTCCTGGAAATTCAAGTATTCTGCAGAAGCTTGCAATTTGAGTGCGTGCTCAGGAACATGCCAGGTAAGGCATCCCCCGATCGCATCGATGACCTCGAGCAACGAGCTGCCTTGGGCAAATTCAGGGAAGGTTTGTCCGAATCGAACATCAAG
>CAXDQP010000202.1:0-4272 GCA_963991335.1 uncultured Flavobacteriales bacterium | reverse complement strand
TTCAATTCGAGTACTTATGAAATTAGGTTCTTTTTTTTCGGTTTTGTTTTCGTTGCTCTTGGTCATTTTTGTGAGCCCTTTGCAGTCTTCATTGCTTGGCCAAACGACCTTTGCTATTGAGGAGTATATGGTCCATGGGGATGGCTCGGGGATGCCTGAATTGGCTGGAATGACGACCTATCGAATCTATGTTGAGCTCGAGAATGAGATGGACTTTGTTTCTGCACTGTATGGCGGAAGCGAGAGCCCTTTTGTGATTCATTTGGATGAGCCAATGTTCAATACACCTTTTGCAACAGGAGGTACTTCGGGAGGTGTAATCGCTGCGCTGACCTCCTATTTTCCGGAAGTGGGGTTCGATAGTTGGTTGACGATTGGTTTGGAAAGCGCTCCATCCATTCCAGGGCAAATGGATGTTTCTGTTATTGAAAGTCCGGACCAACCCTTTGTCGAACATTTTGTTTCGGGTTCAGTGAATGACGGATTGGGATTTGAGATCAGCGATGAGATGGGAGGGCTCTGGTTCATATTGAACGGAACAGCCAATGGCTTCGCCGGCGATGATTTGAGGGTTTTGGTGATGCAGATTACCACAGCAGCCATTCCTTCAGGAATCCTGAATGCACAAGTAATACCTGCCAACGGTGCAAATGATTCAGAACAGCTTCAACAAGGTTTTCTGGGTACAGAAGTTTGGGATTTAGTGCCACCTGCAGCAGTAGATGGATGCACGGATCCCGGAGCATGCAATTACGACGAATCAGCTACAGAAGATGACGGAACATGCGTCTACGACAACTGCCAAGGATGCACCGATGTGTGGGCCTGTAATTTTGATCCTCAGGCCGATTCGGACGATGGTTCATGTGAATACCTCACCTGCGTGGGTTGCACGGACTCGAATGCGTGCAATTACGATGAAAATGCGGTTTACAATGATGGCTCATGTGATTTTACGAGTTGTCTCAATCCTGGATGCACCAATGCTTCAGCGTGCAATTATGATCCAGAAGCTGCGTTTGAAGATGGATCATGCGACTACAGCAGTTGTGTGGGCTGTACCAATGATCAAGCGGATAATTATGATCCTGATGCCACCCAAGACAATGGGTCTTGTGAGTACTTCGGCTGTATGAATCCTTTGGCGTGCAATTTCGACATCATTGCGAATGTTTCAGACGACTCGTGTGATTTCACGTCTTGCGTCGGTTGCACGAATTTAGAAGCCTGTAATTATTCGCCCGACTTTACGATCTCTAACGCTTCTTCCTGCGTCTTTGCAGTGGAATACTACGACTGCAGTGGAGTTTGCATCAATGATATGGACTCGGATGGAACGTGTGATGAATTGGAGGTGATGGGATGCACCAATGCCATGGCCGATAATTATGATGCGGATGCAACTGAGGATGATGGCTCTTGCATTTTGCCAATTGCTGGCTGCACGAATCCATTTGCATGCAACTACAACCCTGACGCTACACAAAGTGATTCATCATGTGATTTTGTCTCTTGCACCGGGTGCACAAATACAGCTGCGTGTAACTTTGACCCCGAAGCTACAGTGGCGGACAATGGAAGCTGTGTTTTTCCTGAATATGCGCTTGATTGCAATGGTGATTGCCTGAACGATAATGATTTTGATGGCGTTTGCAATGAATTTGAGATTTTGGGTTGTACCGATATATTGGCTTCAAATTTTTTCGATTTGGCCACTGAAAACGATGGTTCTTGCAATTACCCAGCGGTGTGCAACGATGCCGATGCTTGCAATTACACCGCATACGAGGGGTACTGCATTTCGATTGAAGAATATGCGGTTCATGAAGGCATGGTGGGTGATTCTGACTTAACGGGCTTCACGACATACCGCATTTATGCACTCTGCGAGAATGAATCTGATTTTGTCAGCGCAGTTGCTGGGGACGAAGACTTCGCAACCAACGTTTACACGAGCACTTCATTCTTTCAACACCCCACCGGTTCGGTATTGGCTGAATCGAGCAATCCACTCATTTTCCCTTTGATTCCAGATGCGGAATTTGATTCTTGGGTTACGATTGGGTTGGATGGTCCAGTATCCAGTGGTTCTCAGGAGTCAGGGGTGAGTGTTTTGGAGGGCAACTCTCCATGGGTCGAACCTTTTGAATCCGGTGGTTCATTGACTATGAATGATGACCTTGGTGGGGTGTGGTATTTGCTCAATGGAGCGGCCAATGGTGTTGCAGGAGAAGACTTGAAAGTATTGCTGGGTCAATTCACCACCGATGGAATTCTGGGAGGGCAGATGTATGTGCAGTTTTTTGAAAATGGTGATGGCGTGAATGGAGCATTCAATAAGATGATTGCGCTGCAGGATGCGTGCGAGTCACCCGCAATTGCAACGTGCTCCTATCCGGAAGAATTTTTGGATTGTGCCGGTGAATGCGTCTCCGATTCAGATGGTGATGGAATCTGTGATGAATTGGAGGTTGCCGGATGCACAGATGAATTGGCGAACAATTATGAAGAAGAAGCCACGGATGATGATGGTTTGTGTGATTACACGGTCGATCCTTGTTTCCCCGACATCACGCCACCTTATTTCACGCACATTCCATCGGATTCAACGGTTTTGTGCAGTCAGCCGATGCCTACGGAAATGGCTGAGGCTTCGGATGATTGCGATGAAAACGTGCAAGTGATGTTTGTGGATGGCCCCATCGAATTTGTCTTCGATTGTCCGCCGTTTAACTACTTGTGCACGCGCACATTTACAGCCACCGATGATGCGGGTAATGTAGCTCAAACGCAGCAGATGATAACTGTGGCGGACACGTTGGGTCCGGAGTTTTTGAATTTGCCTGCGGCTACCTTGTACATCAACGAGCTCGAAGGAGAAGAAGTGCCAGATCCCTTTGTGGTGGTCCAGGATGCATGCGATAGCAACGCGGATTGGTTTGCTGAAGATGAACTCTTATCGTTGGATGGCACAACTGCCGTTTACGAGCGAACGTATATCGCCAGCGACGCTTGCGGAAACCTTTCAGAATGGCAGCAAACCATTGAGGTCCTTTTGCTCTTGCCGGGATGCACCGATGCATTGGCTTGCAATTTTGATGAATCTGCAAATTCGGATGACGGTTCTTGCCTTTATCCTCAAGATTATATCGATTGCGATGGAGCGTGCCTGAATGACGCTGATGAAGATGGTGTCTGCGATGAATTTGAAATAGACGGTTGCACGGAATCCAATGCCTGCAATTTTTCCGAAGTTGCTACCGAAGACGATGGTACCTGTGAGTTTTGCTCCTGTGCAGACGAAGAATCACCCGTATATGGCTTGGAGATTGACACGGTCCAAGTGCATACCTCAGGCCCCTTGGAGGGGATGGTGACCTATCGTTTCTATGCGACAACTGAAAATGCTTCGGACTTTGTGTCTTCTGTATATGGTAATGACCTCGATACATTGAAGCTGATTTCCTCCACGAATTGGTATCAAAGTGAATTGGGGGCCTTGTTGCCTCAAAATGTCAATCCGGCTTTGTACGCTTCCAATCCGGATTTGGCTTTCGACAGTTGGTTGACCATAGGTGTGGATGAACCCCTTTCAGATGGTGAAAATGCGGTCAATACAGTGGGGACACCTGGCGCAACGAATTGGACGGCACAGTTTGAGGACGGACTCAACGTCGCTTTGGATGATGCTGTTGGCGGAGCCTGGTTCATCCTGAACGGAGGTGCCAATGGAGTTGCTGGCGATGACTTGAGGGTGTTGATTGCACAATTGACAACAGATGGCGACATTTCCGGGCAGTTGAACGTTCAGGTTTTTGAGGAAGGTTCAAACGAACAAGCGAGCACGCATCAATTTACTTTTGAAGGTGCTGTCTGGACCAATCCAGTGAGCGATGCCAACGCCTGTGGTTGCACCGACGAGGCGGCACTTAATTTTGATCCCAACGCCGATTACGAGAATGGCTCGTGTGTTTACCCTCAATTTGGATGCACAGATGCGATGGCGTGCAATTTTGATGCTTCTGCTGATTTGGATGATGGAACCTGCGAATATGCGCTAACCGAATTTGACTGCGACGGCAATTGTCTTGTAGACTCGGATGAAGACGGCGTTTGCGATGCGTTTGAAATCGAGGGTTGCACCGATGAATCGGCCTGCAATTATGCGGTGGAAGCTACGGATGAAGACGGCAGCTGTGAGTTTGCGGACGTGGCCTTGGATTGTGATGGCTATTGTTTGTTGGATGCTGATGGTGATGGTATTTGCGATGA
>CAXDQP010000201.1:0-4274 GCA_963991335.1 uncultured Flavobacteriales bacterium | reverse complement strand
AATGATCTCCCAACGAAAAAACCGTAAACGTGGCCAAGGTGAAGCAGATGCCCATCAAAAACCAATTTCGCGCCTCTGAAGCTTTGTTCTTCAAAAAATACATCAGGCCCCCTGCAAAGAAAACAAAGGCAAACACTTCCAGTGCTGCCGCGATGATCAGCGCCACGTCCGCAATGATTGGAGCCTCCAGACCCGCAGAAGCGAAGAATTTTTGAAACTGGGCGAAACGATCGCGACCGACCCATAAGAATTGGCTCCCACCGATGACCTTGTCGATGATATTGAACAGCCAAAATATGGACCAATACATCAAAATCGCCCCACGAATCCATTGATTTTTAGAAGCCCCAATTCTTTTATCTCTGCTCCCCATGGTGCATTTTTGTTTCGTCCAAACTAAGCCTTTTCAACGAAACCATTCCGTCAAATACCAATCAATGAAGTGTTCCCTCCTTTGTTTGATCACTCCCTTGCTCAGCCTGCTTTCCTGCAATTACAATGTTGAAAATAGTGCAACAGCCCCAGTGGACTCGTTGGCTGCTTCACCCCAGGAAACCCCGGTGATTGCCCGTGTTTACACCACTGCTGAAAACACCGAGCAACGATTAACCGAAAGTTCGTCGCTCACATTCCAGCCGGCCACCCAGCCGTTGGAAACAGAAATCGCTGTGTTTGTAAATCCCGAAAAGACCTTTCAATCCTACCTCGGGATTGGAGGCGCCATCACCGACGCCTCAGCGGAAGTGTTTTCCATGCTCAGCGAAGGCAAACAGCAAGAGTTGCTCAACGCTTATTTCTCTGAAACAGGAATCAACTACAACATCATACGAACGAGCATTCACAGCAGTGATTTCGGTTTGGGCAGCCATACCTATATCGAAGAGGGTGATAAATCTTTGGCTAGTTTTTCCATTGCCAAAGACAAAGAAAAACGCATACCCATGATCAAGCGGGCCGCATCCATGATTGATGATGACCTCGTTTTTTATGCCAGCCCGTGGAGCCCCCCGGCATTCATGAAAACCAACAATCACATGCTTCGAGGTGGAAGTTTGTTGCCTGAATACCGCCAGACTTGGGCTGATTATTTTGTGAAGTTCATTGAAGCTTATGAGGCGGAAGGAATCCCTGTTTGGGGAGTGACCATTCAAAACGAACCCATGGCCACGCAGCGCTGGGAATCTTGTATTTACTCCGCTGAAGAAGAGCGGGACTTTTTGAAAAACAATCTCGGGCCTGCGTTCGAACGAGCGGGGTTTGGTGACAAAAACATTGTGGTTTGGGACCACAACCGCGACCTCATTTCGCACCGTGCCAACACCATCTTCAACGATCCTGAGGCGGCTCAATACGCCTGGGGAATTGGTTTCCATTGGTACGAGACTTGGACGGGGGGTGAGGCGAAATACGACAACCTCAAAAACATCAACGAATCGTACCCAACCAAGAACTTGCTGTTCACCGAAGGTTGCCAAGAAGGGTTTGATGCCAATCATTACGAACGGTGGTCCAATGCCGAACGCTACGGAAATTCAATGATCAATGACTTCAATAGCGGCACCGTTGGTTGGACCGATTGGAACATCTTACTCAATGAAAATGGTGGGCCCAATCACGTACAAAACTTCTGCTTTGCCCCGATTCATGCTAACACACAGACCGACGAGTTGATTTACACGCCGACTTATTATTACATCGGGCATTTCTCAAAATTTATAGAGCCCCACGCAAAACGTGTGAGCACAACGGTGAGCCGAAGCACACTGGAGAGCACTTCGTTCCGCAATCCCGAAGGGCAAACCGTCACGGTCGTCATGAACAAAACAGACGAAAGCATCGCGTACAAATTGATTGTTGGAAACGTTGAGGTTCCGACGCAGATTGCGCCTCACGCGATGCAAACACTGTTGTATTGAGGTTTTTAACCCAATTATTTCGTTTCATCGGACCCAAAGGGCGCATTCTAGCGCCGCTCACATTGCTGCTTATTCCTGCTGTGGCGATGCTATACACCGACGCGGTTGATTGGTCGTTGCTCGATTTTTTAGTGATGGGAATCCTGCTGCTTGCGGTCGGTTGGGGAATCAATTGGTCGATTGAAAAAGTCCCGCAACCATTATTTCGACGAATCTTACAATGCCTCTTCATTGGATCTTTTCTCTTGATTTGGATCGAATTGGCTGTTGGTCTTTGTTGATGGATGCCCTTGGTTCATGGTCTTCATAAATCCCATTCCATGGATTTCTGCTGTACTTTGCACAACCTATGCCTTCCACGTTCGAAATGATCGAGCTTCACTTTCTATTTTCTTTGTTTTGAAATTTTTTACACTTCTTTCGTCACTCGCTTTCGTTGTTGGATTGCACGCGCAAATCAATCCGCCTTTCGATTTTGAAACCGAAGACACAACACCCGTGCTGACCAACTTCGAAATGGCAGAAACCCTGGTGGTCGAAAACCCTGATGCCAGCGGCATCAACACCAGCGCAATTGTTTCTCATATGGTTCGATTCCCCGGTGGTAATGGCTGGGCGGGTAGTATTGTTTCTTTGCCGGATTATTTGGATTTGACTGTAGTTGGCGCGTTTCGGATGAAGGTTTACTCTCCCGTCGCAGGAGCCGTAATGAAGCTGAAGCTCGAAGGAAATAACGTTATTGAATTGGACGCATTGACCACTGTGGAGAACGCATGGGAAACCTTGGTGTGGGATTTCACCGGTGTCCCCGGCGGTATTTTCAACCAGGTTGCCTTCATGTTGGACTTCGGTACTGAAGGCGATGGAACGTACTTCTCCACTTTTTACTTCGACGATGTCGAACTCTATCAAAGCACCGTGGGTTTGCAACAAGTAAGTTTACCCATTGATCACGAAGACGAGTCTGTGCACTATCAAACCACTTCGTTCGCAGGAAACTATTCGGAATTGGTGGTAGATCCAATGGATGAGAACAACCATGTCATGAAGGTCACGAAACACTGGCAATCATTGAATTATTCCGGCACGACCATGAGCACGCCTGCTGGACTTGCTGTGCCCATTCCGTTCGAGTCAGGAGCCACAGAGGTGAGTGTAGATGTATGGGTTCCCACAGCAGGAGCAGCAATCCGATTGAAGGCAGAAGAAGCTTTCGAACCCGCGAATTCCGTGGAAACGCAACAGAATGTCGCTGTCGCAGGAGAATGGACCACCATGACGTTTGATTTCTATCAAAACGTTCCCGGTACGCAAACCATCAACTTCAATTACGATTACAACATTTTGTCAATTTTCTTCGATTTTGGAAATGAAGGCTACCTCTCCGGAATCCAAGATTTTTATTATGACAATGTGGTATTCAATGGGGGTTCCGCATCGATTGCCGAAACAGAAGCAAGGGGGCCTTGGCTCTACCCGAGCAGCGTTTCTGTGGGAGATTACCTGAACGTTTCAGCCAATGCCGGCAGCTTTGAACGGTTTCGAATCTTCAGCACCTCGGGTCAAATCGTTTACGACAGCTGGATTCAAGGAAATACGCGCATTGGGCTTTCGGAAATGGCTTCCGGCGTTTACATCTGCCAACTCGGAGAGGACCGTCCTATGACGCAAAAAATCACCGTCGCTCAGTAACGTCGTCTTTCCATTCAACAAAGTCGCTGCGCAGGTCAATTGAAGCTCGGATCGATACCCGCGACGTCCCATCTTTGGTGTTGGGTAGATTAGGGGACTTTATGCCCCCAACTTGCTTCGGTCAACGCAAACCAATCTTCGGTTTCCAATTCAATTTTGTGGGCCTAGGCCATTGCTTGAATTCGGTCCACACGGGTTGCTCCCACCACAGGGATAATCCCCGCGGGGTGCCGAAAAAGCCATGCCAGCAAAAGACACTCAACCGTGCATGCATACTTGTCAAGCATGCGATGGATGGCGGGCGCCAATCGGTCGCGAACCGCTCCTGGTTCTTTGAAAAAACTACCCAGGGGTGACCACGCCATGGTTCCAATGCTTCGTGCTTGGTGGTAATCCAACGTTCCGTCTAACATCGGCGCTGTGTGTGTTAAGGAGCATTCGATTTGATTCCATTGCGGGGTCCCCTCGGTTTCCATCAGGGCCAATTGCGATGGCGTGAAATTGGAAACGCCCCATTCTTTTATTTTGCCTTGTTCTCGCAGTTTTTCAAGCACAGGAACCGCAATGCGTGGATCCAAAAGCGGGCTCGGACGGTGCAGCAAAAAGACGTCGATGTAATCGGTTTGAAGCTTGCGTAGACTATTCTCCAATGCATTTTCTATGTAC
>CAXDQP010000200.1:0-4282 GCA_963991335.1 uncultured Flavobacteriales bacterium | reverse complement strand
GACCACTGTCGGTGATCGGCTCCGTGCAATGCAACACCTTGGCTATTCCTGTCGCCCCCAGTCCACCATCACCGGAAATTTCACCGGCAACCAATGCGGAAGCGGTCATTCCTTGTGATTCCGCATAATTGGCTGCATAGCTCGCTGCTTCCAATCCACTTTTGGTCGGAGCTCCATTCTTAATTGAAACGATTGCTAATACTGACATGGCTTAGATGGCTTTGGCCTCCTCTCTGAGGAGGCGAATGAGTTCTTCAGGACGATCGGCATCGATCATTTTGCATGCCCCTTTTTCGGGTGGCAGTGTGAATTTGCTGACCGAAGTCGGTGCTCCAGCGGAAGCTTCCACAACATTCAAAGGCTTGGAACGTGCTGACATGATTCCTCGCATGTTGGGAATGCGTTGCTCCGCCATACCCTTGGAAGCGCTGGCCACAAATGGCAAGGCAACTTCAACAGATTCTTCACCTCCACCCACTTCACGGGTCATTTTGGCGATGCCATTCTCTACCTCAAGGCTCGTCGCAAGGGCCACAAATGGCAAATCAAGTAACTCAGCAAGCATGGCTGGGACGACCGACCCGTTGTGGTCGATGGTTTCTTTGCCACACAAGATGACATCGAACGCACCCGATTTGGCATGCTCCGAGATCAATTGCGCTACTTGCATGGAGTCTTCAGGGGCCGCATTGACTCGGATGGCATCATCGGCTCCAATGGCCAAAGCCTTTCGAATAATCGGATCACACCCGGACTCTCCTATGGTAATGGTCGTAACGGTTCCACCCTGTTGTTCTTTCAACTCAATGGCTCGAACGAGCGCATACCATTCATCATATGGATTGACGATGTATTGCACACCGCTCGAATCAAAGGTCTTATCGCCTTCGGTGAAGGCAATGCGGCTCGTTGTGTCGGGGGCTTGGCTGATGCAAACAAGAATTTTCATGGTGCAAAGGTAGGACTTGCACGACCAAATGAGGAAGGCTTACACCGCTTAAGCATCGGCTCAGGTGCCCGCGGTTTCCACTCCTGCCCAAAGCCATATGTTGCAGAAGAAAAGAGCTGCCAAAATGCTTGGATTTAAATTGGGTTTTGTTGCTTTATTTGTTGGCTTATCTTTGCCGACCAATTGATAAGGTGATTATTATGCGTGAAGTGCAATTTAGAGAAGCTGTTTGCGAAGCCATGAGCGAAGAGATGCGCCGGGATTCGAGCGTTTTTCTTTTGGGTGAAGAGGTGGCCGAATACAACGGGGCTTACAAGGCATCCAAAGGCATGTTGGATGAATTTGGACCTGAGCGTGTGATTGACACGCCCATTGCCGAGCTCGGATTTGCTGGAATTGCAGTGGGTGCTGCAATGAACGGTTTGCGGCCCATCGTGGAATTCATGACATGGAATTTCGCCATTTTGGCGGCCGACCAAATCATCAATCACGCAGCAAAAATGCTGCAGATGAGTGGTGGCCAGTACAATGTGCCCATCGTTTTTCGCGGTCCAAACGGAACCGCAGGACAATTGGCAGCGACGCACAGCCAGTCATTCGAATCCATGTATGCGTCCATTCCGGGCCTCAAGGTTGTGACACCTTTCACACCATATGAAGCAAAGGGACTATTGAAGTCAGCCATCCGCGACAATGATCCTGTGTTGATCATGGAGAGCGAAAAAATGTACGGTGACAAAGGCATGATTCCGGAAGGCGAGTTCCTCGTTCCCATTGGAAAATGCAATATCCGCCGCCAAGGAGATGCTGTCACCATCGTTTCCTTTGGAAAGATTTTAAAAACAGTGCACGCTGCAGCCGATGCGCTCGAGAAGGAAGGCATCGAAGTCGAAATCATCGACTTGGTTACCATTCGCCCGTTGGATTTGGATACCATTATTGAGAGCATCAAGAAGACCAACCGATTGGTCATCGTGGAAGAAAGCTTCCCGGTGGCGAGCATCAGCAGTGAAATCGCCTACCGTGTTCAGCGCAATGCATTCGACCATTTGGACGCTCCCATCGTTCGGTTGTGCCAGACGGATACACCTTTTGCATTTTCCCCTCCACTCATTGAGGAGGCCTTACCCCAAGTCAAAGACATTATGGAAGCTGTCAAAAGTGTTGCCTACGTTGCGTAACGAACAGCCTACCGCAAATCAAAAAGAATCAACCGCATCCATGGAGGATGCACTATCATAATCAAAATGGATACTATCCTGCTTTATTCAGTACCTGCAATCGCCGTCCTGGGATTGATCATCATGGCCATCCAAGGCGCATGGGTACGCAAACAAGACGCTGGTGAATCAAAGATGGCGGAAATCGCCCAGCACATTCACGAAGGTGCACTCGCATTCCTCAATGCGGAATACCGAATCTTGGCCATATTCGTGGTCGTGGCAGGAGCCTTACTGGGCTTCGTTTCCACCATTGTCGAGACAACGGAAATTTACATAGTTGTTGCCTTTGTGATCGGAGCGGTTTTCTCAGCTCTCGCAGGCAACATTGGCATGCGAATCGCGACCCAAGCGAATGTGCGCACCACGCAAGCAGCCCGAACAGGCATTGCACACGCATTGAAAGTAAGCTTCACGGGCGGCACCGTCATGGGACTGGGCGTCGCGGGCTTGGCTGTTTTTGGGTTGAGCATGCTCTTCATCCTTCTTTTCCAAATGAAAAGCGGTGGTACATGGGCTGGTGTTGAATCCATGACAATCGTTCTCGAATCGCTCGCAGGATTCTCATTGGGTGCTGAATCCATTGCACTCTTCGCACGAGTAGGCGGCGGTATTTACACGAAAGCTGCCGATGTGGGAGCTGACCTCGTTGGAAAAGTAGAAGCGGGAATCCCCGAGGACGACCCGCGAAACCCTGCAACGATTGCAGACAATGTAGGAGATAACGTAGGAGACGTCGCAGGGATGGGAGCCGACTTGTTCGGTTCTTACGTGGCAACCGTATTAGCGGCAATGGTATTGGGGAACTATGTCATCAATGACATGGGAGGCAATATCACGGATGACTTCGGCGGCATTTCCACCATCCTTCTTCCCTTGATTATTTCTGCATTGGGAATCATTTTCTCCGTCCTTGGAACCCAATTTATTCGCGTCAAGGACGGCGCTAAGGAGCCGGAAGTGCAACGCGCACTCAACATCGGAAACTGGAGCAGCATTATCATGACGGCGGTAGCTTGCTACTTCCTCATCGATTGGATGTTGCCCAGCGAGATGAGCATGGAGTTCTTTGGAGAAGGGCTCCGCACCTTCAGCTCCATCAATGTCTTTTATGCCGTTCTCATCGGTTTGACCGTTGGTGGCGCCATCTCATACATGACAGAATACTACACCGGATTGGGCAAGAAGCCCATCTTGGACATCGTACAGAAGTCAGCGACAGGTGCGGCAACAAATATCATTGCCGGTCTTGCCACCGGAATGATTTCCACTTTTGGTCCCATCCTTTTGTTCGCCGCTGCCATATTTGGAGCGTACGAATTCTCTGGCTTTTATGGGGTAGCCATTGCAGCCTGTGCCATGATGGCCACTACGGCAATGCAATTGGCCATTGACGCGTTTGGTCCGATTGCAGACAACGCTGGTGGAATTGCTGAAATGAGTGAGTTGCCAGATGAAGTGCGAGAACGTACCGACATTCTGGATTCAGTCGGAAATACTACGGCTGCGATTGGCAAAGGATTTGCTATTGCCTCTGCAGCGCTCACGGCATTGGCCTTGTTCGCTGCCTTTGTTGAATTCACCGGCATCGATGGCATCAACATTTTCAAAGCGAATGTCCTTGCAGCCTTATTCATTGGAGCGATGATTCCTGTTGTTTTCTCCGCGTTGGCCATGAATTCAGTTGGTAAAGCTGCCATGGAAATGGTCAAAGAAGTGCGACGCCAGTTCAAAGAAATCCCTGGAATCCTCGAGGGAACGGGCAAACCCGAATACAGCAAATGCGTTGACATTTCAACCCAAGCAGCGCTGCGTGAAATGATGCTTCCAGGAGCCATGACCATCATTTTTCCATTGGTCATTGGTTTGTTGCCTCTCGCCTTCGGCGTTGATGGACAATACGCTGCTGAGACGTTAGGCGGCTACATGGCCGGTGTAACGGTGAGCGGTGTCCTCTGGGCCATCTTCCAAAACAACGCCGGTGGCGCTTGGGACAATGCGAAAAAATCGTTTGAAGCAGGCGTTGAAATTGACGGCGAAATGACCTTCAAAGGTTCAGATGCTCACAAGGCAGCGGGCACAGGAGACACCGTTGGTGACCCCTTCAAAGACA
>CAXDQP010000199.1:0-4321 GCA_963991335.1 uncultured Flavobacteriales bacterium | reverse complement strand
TCGCGCAGCGCATCTTTGAAAACCGATACATCCTTTGCATTTTTGATTTGAATGGTTTCTATGTAGAAGCCATCTATAGCCGTCGCAACAATCGGGTGAATGCGATTTTGCCGATTGCCGATCTACCCGAATGGGAAGGCTACGTTGATCAGGTCTTGACAAATCTTCTCCACCTCAATTAAATTCTACGTCTGGCCCCCATGATTTCCATGGAATCTCGGTTCGGCCAATCGTCAAACTTCCGAATTTTTCGCCTGTGCAACGGTAGTTGCATGGGCGTTTTGCTATGCAACCCTGAGCGGTACTGTCTGAAGTCCAAAGCATGAAATCGCCATTTTTATTGCTGTAACATTGACCGGGTTGAAGGCAAAGGACATCGGGCTGATTGACGCCACTGATGACGCTTTTCCGCCGAGCAAGGCTGGAGTCTCGGCAGTCAAAAACCCACAATCGCCTCATGGTCCCTTCTTGAAGCTGGATGACAGGCTTGCGGTATGATTTTATGCGGAAGCTTGGCCGTTGCATGGGACGAACAATCCCAAAAACAATAATTACCAAGGCCCAGCCAATGGATAGGAGCAAGATTTCCTTTTTGATCCGCTTTTTTTGAATGAGTAAGAAAGCCGTGAAAAAGTAAATGCTACTTAAGACGAACCATGCCCATGTAGCAGACTGTTCCACATTGATTGCAAGTGAATAGTTCTGCTGGATATACTGAAGGGTTTCAAGTTGCTTCTCCGTGAACCATTCTACTCCACCATTGAATATCTTTTGAATAGATTCTGGCAATTGCAATGCCATGCCCAATCCCCATAGAACAAAAAGAATCCCCAGCATTATCATGTCTATTTGAGCGAAGATGTTGAAGGGTAAGAAGTACACTGGAAACAAATTGAAAACAGGCATCGCGATAAAGGCCGTCCCCAATTGCGCGGCGATTGGAACGCCAATTGCGCCTGCGATGGCTTTGAACCGTGCTGTTTCAAATGTGATTTGTACAAATAAGAGAATGGCCAGGACGGCGGCAAAGCTTAATTGTGTGCCTACGTCAAACGCCAAATCAGGATTCCAAAGCATCATGCCAGCACATGTTGAGGCCCATATTTGAATGGAGCTGATTGGAATGCGCAGGCCATTGCTAATGGCATACAGACTGACCATGGCCGCGGCTCGAATGGCCGAAGCAGGCCAGCTGCAAATAGCGACAAATGCCCACGAACATGCCAGTGCCAAGATCAAGGCGATGCACCGGATCACCCACCGTTTGCTGCGGAGGAGAATGAGCGGCACAAAGCAGACAAGTCCCACGTGGTAGCCACTTACCGCTAACAAATGGCCGATACCTGCATGTGCGAAGGCGGCTTTCATGTGGAAGCTCAATTTCGATTTGTCCCCTGTAGAAATGGCTCGTAGAAAACTGCCGGTATCATTAGAAAATGATGAATCTATGGCGGCTTGAATTGATTCTCGGCATTCTGTCGACCATATGCTGCCATCCGAGGCGATGCCGCGGGGTCTCGATTTTCGGACATCTCTTTCTGTTGTTTTTGTCAACGGAGAGAGCTTTCCAAGAAATCCCTTAGACCGTTTCCATTGGCCGACATCAAATAAACCGCTCGATTTAAATGGGGCAACGATGGCCAAGAAGTTTTGCTTTAAAGCAGGTGCTTCAACATGGTTCCATTCCACTTGGATGCCGGTTGGATTTTTGAGCGAGGAGCAATGGCATAGAAATGTCTGGTCCCTCAGGACGGTAGCTGAGCGACAATTCCACAAAGAACATTCTTTGGAATGATTTCGTGGATATTGATGATTGTGCAGTGCGATGCGCCCAATTCCCAGTCCGATAAATAGGACCATGACCAAATTATTTGGTTTGGCCAGAATCAAGACGCCACATGCCAAAACCAATACCCCAGGTGGCAATGCAACAGCGAAGATGCCGAAAACAATGAGCAGGGATGGAACGAAAATCGGTGCCTGCAGTTGAGGTGCATTTAAAGTCTGCCACATGCCCAAACATGTGGTGAAATGTCATTCAATTTTCATCCGATTTGCCTGCGCCATTCGGGAGGCCACTGAGCTCAGTCAGCGTCATTGAAAGCTACTCGAACCTTCTGTGATTGAGGTGGTGGAAGGTGTGCTTTCTCAAGAGAAAGTAATCAATCAATATACTCCTCTTGTACCAACCTGTGTAATTGTGGGAATGCCTGCCGGGAGCGATGTTGTTCGCCTGGCATGCTTCCATTTCTAACCTGCGCTTTTGTCGCATTGCTGGCAAGGCCTTCTTGAAATCACGGTGGGCTTTTAGTACAGCACCAAACAGCGGTTTGGATCCTTCAGAAAGAAACTTCAAAGCTGCGATTCCATCCAAGATCATGCGGCGAAGGATCATGGGGTACAAGGCAGCACGGTGATGGTTTTTGACCAACAGGTATAGGTTGTTCCTGAAGTTTAAATAGGATTTGAAAGGACTTATTTTTTGAAGCGTGCCTCCACCAAGATGAAAGACACGAGATTCACCACAAACACCGATGCGGTGGCCACGATTTTTCAGCCTCCAGCACAAATCGATTTCTTCCATGTGCGCAAAAAAATCATCATCCAATCCTCCAACTTCATGAAAGGCTTCAGCTCGTATGAACAAAGCGGCTCCTGAAGCCCAGAAAACCTCGCGGTTGGAAGTGTACTGTCCAGTGTCAGACTCGAAAACTTCAAAAATGCGACCCGCGCAAAAAGTGTAGCCATCTTTATCGATGAAGCCTCCTGCAGCGCCTGCATACTCCAAAAGCTCAGGGTCTGAGTCGTTGCGAATGATGGGCTGGCATGCCGAAAAAGCCTCTTTTTCCATTGCATTGAGGACCGGGGCAATCCAATTCGACGTTACGCGCACATCGCTGTTGAGGAGGACGTAATTTTCAGCATTGATCTGCTCGAGTCCGGCATTATAACCGCCTGCGAACCCAAGGTTTTCATTCAAAGCAATGATTTCGACGCTGGGAAATGCTTCCTGGCACCACGCGATTGATTGATCGGTGCTGCCGTTGTCGATGACGACAACATGCGCCGCTCCTTGTGAATGTTGGACAACCGAAGGCAGGTATGTCTTCAGATGTTCAAGGCCGTTCCAATTGAGGATGGCCACAACCGTTTGATGCTTTTAGATTTGCGCGTTCATCTTGGATTGAAGAAAAGATCTTCAGGTTCCTCGCCCGAGAATGTGTCTCTGCGGGGATTCAATCGATTCAACTGACTATCTGTTACGCGAAGTCGGTTCTCACGGTTTCGCAATTGATGCAACCAATCTGCATTCTGGACTTCCCCGAGCATGTCGGAGTGAAGGGTGACGAAGCATTCCGCCACCATGGGAGGACAGAAGAAAAGAAAACGTTTGTTGGTAAAAGGCCCTGCACGGTGGTAATGCCAGATTTCATAGGGATAATAATCGGTTTCGTTGTGCCGCTTGACAATGGTGTTGGGCGGACCATAGCGCAGATAGGTGTAGCCCATGTCTGTTTCGGCACCATGGCTGTTTCGGCATGCTCCATAGGCAGAATCTACATAAGCAATGGCCGTGGTGTATTGGCGCCATCCCAATTCGGGATTCGCTGGAGATTGTTCTTCCCATAAAGATAGCAAGAACGCCTGCATTTGTTCGACACTTGCAACATCTAAGAACCCTTCGATTGTGTGCCTTTGGGATGCATCTGCCCGTGGATGATGATCGCGTACGCGTTGAATCAAGGTCAATGAATCGGCGAAGTCAATCAAGAAGTGATCGCCGTCGGTTGCCCAATCACTCGCACCAGTCGATGGAAGTTGAACATCCAAGGGCAATGCGGTTTGTGCAATAACTTGGTTGTCTCGGGTTGCGGCTTGTACCACCAACTGCGATTGAGGCTTCAGTTCGATTCCCGCAGTAGGAATTGCAGTAAACAATGGAACAACATCTTGTGCATCTTTTCGGTAAAACCGCTGAGTCCCTGGTTCGATTTGGCCGTTAGCGTTTTCAATCCAACAACTCACCAAGAACAATGAATCCACCACGTCCTGAACGCCGTATAACTCCGTATAAAATTGGATGCGTTCAGCACTTGCTCCAATTCTTCCACCTACCACGGGTAGCATGTCAAAGCCTGAGCGCGAAAGTTGGCTCGGCGCTTCTGGATTGGTAGGTGCGTAGGCCTCAATCACAAAGGCGTCAGACCATCGCGGTGCATCCGAAATCGGTATGGTCAAATCCATGCTGTTTTCCGTGGAGAACGATCCCAGTTTTGAGGCTGCGGCCAAGCCAATGTTCAATCGGTATTTACCCGTTGGA
>CAXDQP010000198.1:0-4332 GCA_963991335.1 uncultured Flavobacteriales bacterium | reverse complement strand
CATTGGGTGTGAAGACAAACGGGTGCGGCGGAGCAGAGGGTAAGTCTGTGAAACCACGGTGCATGCGCCGCAGGCTCCATGTTTCTCCACAGTTGGGGGATGCATAAACTTTCAATCGATCATCTGTGTCATCCTCGTCTTCATTGTTGCCTTTGTAGCAATATGCCCACTTGTAAGTCACTTGGATCAGTTCCGCTTCTGACATGTCCATGGCCTGGGAAATCAACTGATCGCGGTTGAATTCAACGTTGTTGGACCAATTGTGAATCCGGAGGCTTTGTTCGCCTGTATATCCTGCGACAGAAGTGACTTCCCAGCCATCTCCATCATTGGAAACATCCACCATGAACCAATTGTCATCCAACTCTTCCGCCTCGAAGTTCTCGGTGAATGGGAGGGCCATCCCATCGGGATCCAGCACTTGGATAAAGCCCGACTCGGTCAATGAAACTTCATTGCCCGCATTTGAAACGGTCAACGTTACGTCGTAATTCCCTGGCTCATCAAACGAGTGAAATGGATTCTCATCATTGGCCGAATTGCCATCCCCAAATTCCCATGCCCAACCCGTAACCCCGTGGTAACTGTCATCGAAAAACTGGACCGTATCCCCCACGCATACGGTTTGCCGGCTGGCTCCAAATCGTGCCTCACAAAGAATGGGTTCGAGATTGACGCCCGTGTCTTCAAGGTTTTCAGGAGTCCAAAGCTGATTCCGCTGCGCTACGCCACTGTTCATGGCAGCTCGCATTCGCGTGCGTTGTCCCTCCGAAAACATGCGGCCACAGTACGAGTACTCCATGTAGTTTTGCACGTTGTCGAGGGAACCACATGTGGATCCGTTCACATTACACGACGTCCATCCGCTGGTCTCAGGGGTATCCGAAACCTGGTCGTCCATGTCGCAATTGTCCGAATCGCCCGGGCTGTTGCTGTTGCCCCAAAGGTGCCGCAAATTCATCCAGTGACCCGCCTCATGCGTGAGGGTTCGGGAGCGGTAATTGTTGCTGGTGCCAATATTACCCGTGTAATCATGGGCGACTACGATGCCATCGTTTCCAGCTCCTTGCGCGCCATTCACAGATCCGGGATAAAGGCTGTAACCTGCCGCGCCATTGGCATTCTCAACGACCCAAATATTCAAATAACTGTTCCGTGGCCATTGGATCAGGTCCTTGACCTCACCACCGCCGTCATAGGTCAATGGAGACACAATGCGATTAATGCCCGTGTGGCAATCGCCTTGCGGATCAATTTGAGCCAACCGAAATTCAATCTCCGAATCCGCCGCGATGCCTTCAAATTCTGATATCACATCATCCGCATCGGGATTTAGCTTCCGGAAATCACGGTTCATCACTTCTATTCCACTCAAGACCTGCTCGTCACTGATGTTCTCGGGTCCGTTGTAATGAATAACGTGGAAGACCACAGGAATGACAATGAGTTCGTCACGATTGGCATCTGTGAAGTTTCTCGTCTCCCATTCCAAACGCGCATCCGCTTGCTCCGCAATGGCCCTCTGCTCGGGGTGAGCATTGAAAAATGCCTGTTCCATTTTCCATTGACCGCAATAACGAATGGGAGAACCGTCCTGTGCAACAGCTATTTCAGGCGCGAACAAACCAAGTCCAAACAACACGAGGATGACACGGTTGAGCCGTGAAAGGATTAGAGAATAAAGCATGTTTCAAATTCTTGAATTGGCAATTTACTCGATTTTTCTCCTCTTCGATGAAACCGAGGCTTCACTGTTTAATTTCACGGCATGAAATTTATCCATCAAATTCGCTTTGCTGTCCTGTTCATTGCTTCCGCCAGTTTTTTCAGCTGCGGAAACCGTTTTGCACCGGCTTCCCTCGATCACGAGCAAGTCACCGAAATTTCCATTCTAAATTTGGACTCTCTTCAGCAGGCTCATCCGGATGCCATTCTACTCGATGTGCGATCCGATGAAGAATGGGCCGCAGGACACCTCGCAGGAGCCAGCTATGTTTCGTTTGATTGGGACCATCGCAAAGATCCATTGAGCGATATTCCTTGGGATCGACCCGTGTTTGTTTATTGCGAAGCAGGCGGACGAAGTGGAGTGGTCACTGAGGAGCTTCGTATCATTGGTCATCCGCACATTGTTGACTTAACCGGAGGAATGGAACAATGGATGGAAAATGACCGGCCACTGGCTTATGATGAACCCGCACCCCTCGCCCAGAAGGCCCATTAAATCTACTCTTGTCGGATCGATGTAGGCTCGAGGCGAAATCCAACATCCAACATTCCAGGAAGCGGATCCACGCGCATGCCGTGCGCTATTTTGACGGTGTAATCCCCCTTCAAAGGAAAGCCTGTATTCTGTCGAAAACCGATTCGGTGTTCAATGAGATTTCCGATACCAGAACCATACCATCTGCCGCGATTATCGGCCAATTCGCATGAAATCGTGTCCCTGCGGGCCAAGCCATTCGGAAACGTATAGTCCACAAACAAATAGAGGTTGGTGAAAGGATAATCCTGGTTATGCCGGAGATCGATGAAAAAATCAAGGCGCTGAAGCGTATCACTCACTTGCCAGTCAAATTTCGCCACATCGTCCGAGGCCCAACCAACCGCTGCATCCAATGGCTTAGAACCTGCAAAAAGAACTTCTGACCCACACGCTGTAAGGCCGAGCACAATGCCCAACGCCAATGCGATTAGCAATCGGGGTGAAGACGGATTTCGCAAGCGAACAACAGGCATCATTTATTTGGCTGCATCGGAATTCGGTGCCTTCGGCCCACGACGTTTCGGTCTGCGCTTGTTGCGCTTTGAACTGTCGCCTCCGGATTTCGCATCCGACTGAGGGCCCTTCTTTTCACCGGCTTGTTGCGGCTTCGATTTCCCTTTGGGTCCATTCTTGCCATGGTTTCTTCGGCCCGACCGCTTCTTACGGTTCCGTTTGCGCTCGTCGTCAAATCGGGTTACGCTGTCTTGCCCGACCACATTGGAATAGACCTCATCCACTTCATCAGGCTCTTCGATTTGCATGAAGTCCTTCAAATTCACGGGGTACTCACCACGCTCATTCATCGCCATCAGTTCCTTCATGTCCTCGAGGCTGACTGCAACGGGGCCATTGCCTGCTCCGTCTGGCGCATTCAGATAAACCAACCGTTTGAAAATGTCCATTTTGAACACAAACGCACGGCCCTCCTTCAATTTGATTTTGGTGTTGGGCGATGGAAATTCATTGACGGCCTCCACATACTGGTCCAATTCAAAATTCAGGCAGCACTTGAGCTTGCCGCACTGCCCCGCTAACTTTTGCGGGTTGAGCGACAATTGCTGATAGCGCGCGGCAGAAGTGCTCACGCTTCGAAAATCCTTGAGCCAACTGGAACAGCATAGTTCCCGTCCACAAACACCGATCCCTCCCACACGAGCTGCTTCCTGACGGGCGCCAATTTGACGCATTTCAACCCGTATGCCAAAGGCTGATGCTAAATCGCGAACAAGGAGCCTAAAGTCCACTCGGACTTCCGCCGTGTAGTAAAACGTGGCTTTTTTATTGTCTCCTTGAAATTCAACATCGGCCAACTTCATCTGCAAGCCAAGTTTTTTGATGATTTTACGGGATTCCGCAATGGTCTCCGCTTCGCGCATGCTCGCCTTCTGCCACGTGTCAATGTCTTCCTGTGTGGCTTTTCGGGAAATTTTTCGAACTTCATGGTCATCCTTGACTCGCTTGGCGCTCATCTGGGCCTTGACCAACTCACCGCGCAAGCTCACCACCCCCACATCGAATCCGTGGTCAGAATCCAACACCACCACATCTCCAACCTGGATTTCCGACTGTGAAGACTTTCGGTAGAATCCCTTTCGGTTCGCTTTGAAGCGCACTTCGACGACGTCAAAGGCACTCTGTCCGGAGGGAAGCGCCACCCCTTCCAGCCAATCAAACACGGTCAACGGACCGCATCCGCCCGTACCACAATTTCCATTGCTCCGACACCCTCTTGGTGTGCCATCCGCTCCATTTCTGCAATTGCTACAACTCATGAGCCCTAAGATACATCCCTTCAGGTTGGCTTCCGAAGCAAAAGGCTCACTTGGGCACTTAAATCCAAAAAGATCAACTTCCCATTCACGTTACCTGCGATGTCACGGTGCGCATTTTCAAGAAGTTGCTGAATTTCAATCGCATTTCCGTGGTGGATAAAAGGAGCAAATTTCTCTGCGAAAGTCCGCTCAGCTGGAGTCAATCGAACCAAACTTTGGGCGCCGTAATTGCCGACAATGCGCTGCCGAACCATGTGCAGCGCGTAGCGAAAAAAACGGTTCATCGACTCCCGA
>CAXDQP010000197.1:0-4343 GCA_963991335.1 uncultured Flavobacteriales bacterium | reverse complement strand
TGCGATGAATTTGAAGTCGCAGGTTGTGCGGATCCAAGTGCTTTGAACTACCAGCCGCTGGTTACTGAAGCAACAGATACCTGCTTGTACGCGGAAGACTTCGAATCGGATTGCATTTTCGATGTGACCAATGATGGGTACGTGGGAACGGCAGACTTGTTGTTATTCTTAGGTTCGATTGGGTCGGTGTGCGATTGAGTGAATTCGAGATAAACATTCGAATTTGTGAATAAATCGACATGTTAATGAGATGCTGTATTCGCCTGTAAAGCCTAATTTCGCTAGTCATGGCGAATTCAGCACAGTCATCGTATACAGAGGATAATATCCGCTCGCTCGATTGGAAGGAGCATATCCGGATGCGGCCGGGGATGTACATCGGTAAATTGGGGGATGGTCAATCCGCTGATGATGGGATTTATGTGTTGTTGAAAGAAATCGTTGACAACTGCATCGATGAGCATGCGATGGGATTCGGAAAGTCAGTTCGAATTACCATCAAAGATGGGGAGGTTAAAATCCGTGATTATGGGAGGGGAATCCCGCTCGGCAAAGTCGTGGATGTAGTTTCCAAGATCAATACAGGGGGAAAGTATGACTCCAGAGCATTTAAAAAGTCCGTAGGCTTGAATGGTGTAGGAGCAAAAGCGGTGAATGCCTTATCTACAGAATTCATTGTTGAGAGTTATCGGGAGGGCGAGGTGAAACGTGCCATCTTCCACAGAGGAGAACTGGTGGACGATCCAAAGAGGCAGAAATCGGAAGAACGCAACGGCACGCTGATTTCCTTCCGTCCGGACCCGGAAGTCTTCAAAGCTTTTGGATACCGTATGGAGCACGTGGAGCGATTGCTGTGGAATTATGCTTACCTGAATACGTCACTGGCACTTTATCTGAACGGTGAAAAATTCAAGAGTGACAATGGTCTAAAAGATTTATTGGAAAATGACCTGGACCATTCTCCTCGTTACCCCATCATTCACTTGGTCGGTGAGGACATTGAAGTAGCCGTTGCCCATACCGATGCTTACGGCGAAGACTACCAGAGCTTTGTAAATGGACAATTTACGCCCCAAGGAGGCACTCACCAATCTGCCTTCCGCGAGGCATATGTGCGCGTGGTTCGCGACTTTTTCGGGAAGGATTATGATGCGGCAGATATACGTGGTGGAATATTGGCGGCCTTTTCGGTCAAAGTAGAAGAGCCGGTGTTTGAGAGTCAAACGAAAACGAAGCTTGGTTCTGCGGATATGGGGCCAGGCCAGCCGACTTTGAAGAGTTTTGTCTATGACTTTCTGAAACGTGAGTTGGATAATTTTTTGCATCGCAATCCTGAATCAGCGCAATTGCTGCAGGCGAGGATTTTGCAAAGTGAGCGTGAACGAAAGGACTTGGCGGGCATCAAAAAACTAGCCCGTGAGCGTGCCAAGAAATCCAGTGTTCACAATAAAAAACTCCGCGATTGCCGCCTGCATTTTGGAGATAAGAAGGAACGCAACGGAGAATCCACACTTTTCATCACGGAGGGTGATTCGGCGTCAGGCTCCATCACAAAAGCGCGTGATGTTCAAACCCAAGCCGTTTTCAGCTTAAAGGGAAAGCCGCTCAATTGTTACGGTTTGACGAAAAAAGTGGTGTATGAAAATGAAGAGTTCAATCTGCTTCAAGCAGCCCTGAACATTGAGGATGGCTTGGACAACCTTCGCTACAACAATGTAGTGATTGCGACCGATGCCGATGTGGACGGCATGCATATTCGATTGCTTCTGATTACATTTTTTCTCCAGTTTTTCCCTGATTTGGTGAAACGGGGCCACCTGTATGTGCTTCAAACTCCGCTTTTCCGTGTTCGGAACAAAAAGGAGACCCAGTATTGTTACAGCGAGTCAGAAAAGCAGGAGGCATTGGGAAGGCTGGGCGCGAAATCAGAAATCACCCGGTTCAAAGGATTGGGAGAGATTAGCCCCGATGAATTTCGATTTTTCATAGGGGATGACATTCGCTTGGATCCAGTAGTGATTGGAAAAGAGAGTCGAATCAAAGAAATGATGACCTTTTTCATGGGGAAAAACACACCGGATCGGCAGAATTTCATTATCGAAAACCTCAGGGTTGAAAAAGACTTGGTGGACCAATGAGCGAGGAAAATAAAGATCCAAACGAAGATTTGAATCCAGACCTAGCGAGCAATGCTTCATCAGATGAAGCCATCGAGCATGATTCTGGAAATGATAGCGGTGATGGCATGGAACGTGTGATCCAAGTCTCGGGGATGTACAACAACTATTTCTTGGACTACGCGTCTTATGTTATTTTGGAACGTGCTGTGCCGCACCAGAATGACGGATTAAAGCCGGTTCAGCGTCGAATATTGCACAGCCTTAATGAGTTGGATGACGGTCGCTTTCACAAAGTAGCCAACGTCATCGGCAACACCATGAAATACCATCCCCATGGCGATGCCTCCATTGGTGATGCAATGGTGCAATTGGGTCAAAAGGATTTGTTGCTCGATTGCCAGGGAAACTGGGGGAATATATTAACAGGTGACCGCGCCGCTGCGCCGAGGTACATCGAGGTGCGCTTGAGCAAATTGGGAAAAGAGATTTCCTTCAACGCGAAGACCACGACATGGCTGCAGAGCTACGATGGAAGAAATAAAGAGCCTGATGTTTTACCAGTGAAATTTCCTTTGTTGCTGGCGTCAGGAGTAGAAGGTATTGCAGTGGGATTGGCGTGCAAAACGTTGCCTCACAACTTTCTCGAGCTCATCGAGGCCAGCATCTCTGCACTCCAAGGAAAAGGATTCAAGCTATATCCCGACTTTCCTACGGGCGGTACGGCCGATGTTGAATCTTACAATAATGGATTGAGGGGTGGCAAGGTGCGGGTTCGCGGAAGGATTGAGAAGGCGGATAATAAAACATTGGTGATCCGGGAGCTTCCGTTTGGAGTTACCACTAGTTCCTTGATAGACAGCATATTAAAGGCGAACGATAAAGGTAAAATAAAGATTAAAAAGGTCGAGGACAACACGGCCAACGAGGTGGAAATTGTCGTACACCTCGCCAACAATGTGAGTCCTGACAAAATGATTGGAGCACTGTTCGCATTTACGGATTGTGAAGTCACTATTTCTCCCAATTCAACGGTGATTCTCAATGACAAACCTCAATTTTTGGGCGTCACAGATCTGTTGAAATTGTCTGCCGAACGCACGAAGGCCTTGTTGAAGCTTGAATTGGAAATTGAGCTCGGAGAATTACAGGAGAAGTGGCATTTTTCCTCCTTGGAGAAGATATTCATCGAGAACCGAATCTACCGCGACATCGAAGAGTGTGAAACGTGGGAAGAGATCATAGCGGCCATTCACAAAGGTCTCGAACCACACACCCAACATTTGTTGCGCACGGTAACCGATGATGATGTGACACGCCTCACAGAAATTCGCATCAAGCGCATATCCAAATTTGATGGCTTCAAAGCGGATCAACTCATCGAGGGACTGGAGGCTGACATCGAGCAAGTCAAATATCACTTGGCAAATTTGACCGAGTACGCTGTGGACTGGTTCAAGATGCTCAAAAAGAAATATGGCAAGGGCCGCGAGCGAAAAACAGAATTGCGTTCATTCGAATCCATTACTCGGGCAGATGTCGCAGTGGCGAATGTGAAGCTTTATGTTCAAATGCAAGAAGGGTTCGTAGGCACGGGAATGAAGCGAGGCGAAGGAGAATTCCTTTGTGATTGCAGTGACATTGACGACATTATAGTCATTCGGAAGGATGGCGTGATGCAGATCAGCAAAGTCTCTCAGAAAGCTTTCTTCGGCAAAGATTTGTTGCATGTTGGCATCTGGAAGCGTGGGGACGATCGCACCGTCTACAATTGTATATACTTTGATGGTGCCTCGGGAAGAAGTCTGATCAAACGATTCAGCGTTCCCGCGATTACGCGCGATCGCGAATACAATATCACGAAAGGAACGGCCAATTCACGCATTCTATATTTGACGGCCAACCCCAATGGCGAAGCGGAGTCCGTGAACGTCACACTTCGCGCGTCCGCGCGGTTGAAAAAGCTGAAGTTATCGGCTGCATTCTCCGAAATAGCGATTCGAGGACGTGGTGCGGGAGGCAATTTGCTGACAAAACATGCCATTCGGAAAATCGAATTGGGCGAGGAAGGGGTTTCAACTCTCGGGGCAATGCGGGTATGGTACGATGAAACTGTTCGGACGCTGAATGCGGATGGTCGGGGTCGCTTGCTTGGTGAATTCATGGCAAACGATCGAATCATTGTTTTTGCCTCCTCTGGCGATTATTCACTCACCGGATTTGACC
>CAXDQP010000196.1:0-4373 GCA_963991335.1 uncultured Flavobacteriales bacterium | reverse complement strand
GAGTATTATGAATCTAAGTACGGATTAAGCGTTTTATGGGTAAATCAAAGGGTTTTTGCTTGAGCCCATTAGTTTGTTGAATCCGAACTTATAGGCTATCTATCCGCCCTTTCAGTGCCTAGCGAGTGTACTGGGGGACTGAACACCCATTGTACTCTTACATAATGTCTTAAGGGAGTTCCAAGAACCCTTGCGATTTCATGGAAATGATATGTCGGAACTGGTGAGTGCACTAACATTCCTGAAACCCCTTACTTGATAATCAGAAGCGTAATCAAAGAGATCATGGACGATGCTGAAAGCGCTGAATTAGACGCTCTTCGAACAAATCTACGCGACGATGTAGATCATCTGCTTCGTTTGCTTTCAAAATCAACGATGCTCCATACCTTGGTTGTACTCAAATCAGATAAGGAGCCGATGAGATTTTCAGAAATTGAAAGGAGAGTAGAAAGTTCTGCTACGACGCTCTCTCGACGGCTGAATGAACTTGAAGAGAATGGACTTGTTACTCGAAAAGAGATCACAGATTCCCAAGGAACACGTGTTGAATACGCTCTAACAAATGACGGTATGGCGCTTCGCCCAAGTTTAGAATCTATGTTTGAGTGGGTTGTTCATAGGTCTTCCAATCCATCGATTCAGTCTCTCGAAACTCCATGCTCTACCCAAGTCACAGCAGAAGATGGAGGTGATATCTGATGAAAAAATCAACCAAACCAAACGCTTTACTCATGGTACTTTTTTTCATCTCAATTTCTCTAGCGGGATGTTTTGGTGAGTCTGAAGGTTCGTCTGACGGTGAAGTACTTGAAAATTCAAATGATGAAATCGAAATTCCACTGGTCGAACGAACGACTGAACATATCAAACTAGTCGAATCAAGGATACTCGAGTTGGACAACAACACAAGTGCTGAAATTAGCTTTTATCGGAATGAAGCATACACATGTGGACTGTCTGGACATTACACCTTTTTCGTCATGGAGCCAATCAATAATCCCGGTATTGAGGCTCCTCTCTGGACCTATCTTCACGGAGGTGGCTATGGGTGGTTTGATGAAAACCAGACATACCAAACCGTCAAGACCATCACTCAGAATACTTGGAACCATGAGGAATCCTTTGACAAACTGATCGACCTTCATTTGATTGGAAACACACACAACAATAACGACGAACTGATGAGTTCAACTCTTACACGGCGAATTATCGATGGATATCGAGTTTTATTGGTATCACTCTGCGACCATGACAATTATGCCGGTCGTGGCGACCCATATCCGAACAACCCGAATTCATCCTATGATGGTGTTCTTCGAGAAGTAAATGGTTTGCAGGCTACGATGGCCGCAATGGATTACACCGTAGCCAACTACCCAACCAGTCAGGTTTTCGCTCATGGAACAAGTGCTGGCTCAATTGGCGTATGGAATGTAGCCGTTGCATACTGGCAGGAAGACATCTACCTTACTGCAGTCGTGGCTGATTCATGGACATTTGATCCACCCCGGATCTTTGAAATGTTTGACATCTATGTCGGTGTTGACCCCTATCCTTTCAACGGAGGCGATCTACGTAACGATGGTATGGAGAAAGTCGGGTTTGATTACTGGGGCTATGGTCTCTATCCTGAAGCGATGATTCGAAATGGATTTACTGAGGTGCCAATTATGTTCATTATCGGTGAACTCGATCCTGCCTGTGGAGGGAAATTGCCAACAATCCCTACAGCTGAAGAAGCTAACTTGAGTAATTGCCGTTGGATGTATGACAATTTACGCCAGACGATTGATGCGCAACCGAATTCACCTCATCTCTTGGATTTTGATCCCGAAGGAGACCATGTTGAAACAAACTTTGCTAGAACTCCAATCAACGATAGAGTTGATGCTTTCCTTGAAGCGATCTGGGCAAATAATCCCTCACAAGTATTTGCGTCAAACAGTACGGCTTGAGATTCTACTGAAAAATGGTGAAACTTGTATGCCGAAATTGATGTCAGAAAAAACAGTTGTAATCACTGGAGCAACCTCTGGAATTGGATATTACACTGCTCTTGAAATTGCGAAACTCGGAGCGCATGTGATTCTCGTTGGAAGAAATACTGAGCGTGGAGAAAATGCTACTGAAACCATCATCAAAGAATCAGGAAATTCTGAAATTGAGTTTATTGTTGGGGATGTTTCAACAAAGAATGGAGTTGAGCAATTAGCAAATGCAATCAATCAAAGCGTTTCCAAAATTGATGTCCTCATCAACAATGCAGGCTATCTTGGAAACACACTCAAACACAACGAAGATGGATTAGAGATGCATTTTGCAGTGAATGTGGTTGCACCTTGGAACCTAACCCATGCCCTCTTGCCGAAGTTAAAATCCTCGCCATCACCTCGAGTATTGAACACCAGTGGTGGAGATAAACCCGCCGCCATTGATCCAACAAATCTGCAGGCTGAAAAACAATTCAGAGGTTTGATGACATACACTCACTCAAAAAGCATCTTGGAAGCCATGTCGATTACCCTCTCCAAAAGATTGGAGCCAGAGAACGTGAGTGTCAATATCGTTTTTCCGGGAAGAGCATCAACTTCAATGACACAATCATTGACAACGAAGGGGCTTCCTGGTCCAATGAAAATTATGATGCCATTTTTCAAATTATTTTTCCGAAGTGATGGTGGCAAGAGCGCTCACAAAGCTTCACAATCAACGGTATTTGCTGCAACCGATCCATCACTGGAAGGCGTAACAGGGCGTTACTTTGACACCAAATCGAAAGAAAAAGAACTCCATCCATCGGCTTATGACGAACACATACAGAAGCAAATCATTGATGCAATTGAATGTTCTTGATACCTCTGTATACCCATGCAACACCCTCTCTACACCCACTGTATAGGCGTATTATGAGAGGGTAGCCTATGGTGTAATACGAATCATCGGGCTATAAATGGGTAATTATTTGAATATTGAATTGATGCTACTATGAAGGTATCGACTATGTCGTGTGAGGCCCCTGGTTTGATAGTTGGAACATGACCTTCTCCCTTCATTTGTGCCAATCCATGTGGACTGTCAGGTAGTGTATCAATGATGTCTTTCATTGGTTGAGCCATCCACTCACAATTATTGGAAAAACCTTCCTCAACAGCTTCGGAAATTGCTGTTTTATCACCTGCACACTGAGTATCAATCATACCGCCAATTTGGAGGATTGGTGTCATGTCAAAGCCAGCAGCAATTCTATGCTGTGGGAATAGCATTTTTTCACTGTCTCTCCAAACACCAACTTTCGCATCAACGCCTGATGTCTCGTACCCATCTTGTTGAGGGAAACCCGGTGTTCCAGCAAATAAATTTTGAATCACAAGGCCTCGTGAATGAAGGATTGAATCGGAAATGACACCGTTCAGGCCAATTCCTTCGGCCGCGTAACTCATACCAACAGCATAGGCTCCAACGGAACCTGCACTTGTCCCGTGAACGAACACATGAGTTGTAGGATAATTCGTCACAGTATAATCAATTGCTGACATGGTCGCTTGCAAACCGTTCACTTCAGTATTAGAGTTCGACGGATGATTTGGAATCGGTGTTCCCATACCGAGGTATTGGTCGTGGTCGCACATGGAGACCACAAGTAGCCTATAACCCTCAATAATGCGTCGAGACAACGTGTTATCTTCCATTACCCCACTGATGTTATCAATACGATTTGTAACAACCTCGAGGAGATCTTCGGACGTCTCTTCATGGTTCCATGTGTCTTGGTTCTGAACTCCTACAGCGTAATAGGTTCCATTTTCATCCCAATAACCTGAACCTCCACCATGCAAATATACCCATAGTGGAGCTTCTGCTCCAAATTCACTGTTGATTGGATTCATCACCATGAAGGAGTATATACCGCTAAGTCCGCATTCATAATCAGAGTTACGATAGAATTCAAGATCCACATAGGTGTCATTTTGAAGTTCAATCCGAATATCGTCTGAGGCTTGAATTCCTTGTGTGGTACGTTTAACTAGAGGAATTGGAGGCAAATCGTTAGACTCCATTTCATCTTGAGTCGTTTGTGCCTCATCGTTGTGCTGAAGAGCAATAATCGAGGCTCCAACAAACAGCAATGCGATGAGCACGGCAGGTGCGGTTTTATTGGTCATGTACCTAACAATGCGATGAAGTATATATTTCCTCGCTAACACTTCTGGAAGTATTGTGGAAGCAATTGGGATATCATTGCCTACGTTCAATTGGAGAAACAGAGCTCAGTATAATCAATTAACAGTCTAATCAATGGGTTTCTGCATAGACCCATGAGTTAGCAATTACTGAATTAATGGGTTTGCAGTCTGCTCTTTCAGAGGCTA
>CAXDQP010000195.1:0-4378 GCA_963991335.1 uncultured Flavobacteriales bacterium | reverse complement strand
GTTGGGTCGGAGTTATAGTCGAGATCAATTTGTTTCACTCGCAGATCACACTCTTCAAGAATCAATGTTGCTAGTGCAACTGACCGTTCGGTTTCTCCCCACAGCTTAGTCCACAAATCGTTGATTTTCGGCACTTTTTCTTTGCGGTATATGACATGCGCACCGTTTCCGGGATACCGGAAAACCACTGTAGTGACATAGACCGTATGGCGCTTGTAATTTTGGCTGTCGCAGCCCACATGTACTTCGAGTGTTCGTTCTTGAAGCATGGATACGATATATGAGCAAACGTCGTGCTCCAACGTTCCTCCCATCACCCTGAATTGTCGATCATGATGGGTCATGATAATGTGGTGAGGTGATAATGATGAAACATGTGCTCAAGATAATCCTCAAAGAAAAAGGAGGAAACAGTAGTTGACCGTTTCCTCCCTCAGTTCTCCACAGTTTTTTAACTGAATCGCATCAAGCTTCCAAGGCCTTTTGAATGAGGAAGGCAATATGTTCTCGGTGCGCTCGGGTCAGTGCATTCGGGGACGAAGCGCTTCGCTGATCGCGCTGTATCCGCTTCAATGTCGACAATACCATGGATTGTGTAATCACATCGTATTTTGCTTTGGGACTGAGCGCAGTAATAAGGCTTTTGACATATTCAATCTGCAATTGCTGCCGCTGTGTATTCACCGAACTTCTCAAGTCCGCTTTGAAAATGGCATCGGTCAAAGCTTTCATGTGTTCGTCAATGCCGTAGGTATTTCCATATTCAGCGGCATCAATTAGCCGTTGCAATACCCGAGGGTGGAGCAAATGACGCAATGCATTTCTCTGCGCAGAAGCGATCCTAGCATGAATCTTGGGATCTTCTGGCTGAGCAAAGAAACCAAAGCCTCGTCGCTGGCTTTGCAGATAGCCGTAAACGGATTCGGCGCCGTCAAATGCATCAGGGGCAAATGCATAAGTGGCAAGGGCCTTCATCGCCTTCTTTTGATCCGCTTCGGCTACCGGTTGGAGCGGAGCTTCCGTTTGCTGGGAAGGATGCGCACGGTTGTAGCGGACACCACCAATTTGCCGGGTCATTACGCCCAATTGCGTGATGTATTCTCCCGTTAAGGTGAGATAGGCGCGTCGCACCTCTTGAAAGCTAGACTGTTCGTCTCCCCCGTATTCAGTGACGATGTTAGGCAACAAATCATTGACCAAATCACACCGTTCGGAGGCGTACGTTACGGGATCATCTGAAAGGTCATAAATGTTGACATCAGGATTCATCCCGCCACCCGGTCGGCGCATATCGTCGGCGTCATTGCCAAAAACCAAATCGGGATCATTGGATTTGCGTAATATCGTTTCGAGTCGTTCGGCTTCTTCGGATGCATTGGAAACACTGGCGGAATATCCGTAATCAATGACCCACTTATCATAAGGCCCCGGGGCGTCATCGAAAAATTTTGTCTGCTCTTCCTTGTTTCGTGCAAAATTGATGGAAGGATAATCCATCACGCTGTTGGACATTCCCTCCGCGTTGACAATTTCAGCGTTCTTAAGGTCAGATGGGCTTTGCATGGTTGAACCTGCCATATTGTGGCTCAATCCGAGTGTGTGGCCCACTTCGTGAAGCACAAGGCGATGAAGTGTTTCACGTGTGAACTTCTCTTGGTCATCGTCATTGAAGGATCGCATGCGAAGAGCGGCCGCGCCAAAAAGCGTTTGCTGTGCATGAACGGATCCTGCATCGCATCGGTGAATGAATTCCGCATATAGAGCGCGAGATGAAGGTGCCATTTGATCTTCCGTCCAATCTTCGTACCCTGCATTCTGGAAGACCTCTGACCGCCACAGTCGGCCAGTCATTCCGCTCCATTCCAACATAATATCCGCACCGAGTATTTCGCCTGTTCTTGGATCTACAAAGCTCGGTCCATAACCGCTGTAACGGGGGCTAGGGGAGGACGTCCAGCGCAACACGGTGTAACGGATATCCCCGGCATCCCAATCGGCCGTATCGGGCTGAACTTTGACCTGTACCGCATTTTCGTATCCAATCAATTCGAATGCTTGGTTCCATTTTTCGACGCCCGTGCGGATGTATTCTCTGAATTCGTAGGGAGTGGTATTTTCAATCCACCAAACAATGGGCTTCACAGGAGGTGACATTGCCGCTTCGGGATTCTGCTTCTCCAATCGCCACCGGTGGATCATGTCTTTCCAAGGGGTGGATGAAGTGGAGGTCATGTGCTCCGTTTGGGTAGCGAAATAACCGATGCGCGCATCATCGGGTCGTGGCGTAAACCCTTCATCCGGAAGATTTAGAATGCTGTGCTGGTAGCGAACGGTAATGGCGCGTGCATCTTCAATCGCGGCCCCACCAATTTTCGGTGCAGGATTGTCGTAGACATAATCCACGGTGACCTCTGTATTTTCAGGATAGTTATTGATGCTGTGGAATATGGACTTGTCACGCGATAATTTGCCGAGGACGGATGCACCCGGCTTCCGAGAAGGCCGTTTGATTATTTCCAACCCTTCTTTCAAAAACAACTCAGCATTTGCAATGGCGTAAACCGTCTTTGATGAATCAATGCCTTCGATGTTCAGGCTCGCAATGATTGGCGTATTGATATTCGCTTCATTGGCTTTGGCCAGTGGAGATTCAGAATCGAAGTAATAATTGGTGTTTTCAGCATGAATTTCAATTCGATTGAAGTGCTTGTGAAAAGTAATCACCTTGCTGCTGCGATAGCTGCCACGGGTATAGCCGGATTCCGCTACACCATCTTCGACATGCGAAAAGTAGATAAACGGCTTCTCCAGCATGCTATCTGGAATTGCCATCCAACCCTTGCCATTGGTGGTGTCCGAGTATAGCGTAAAGAGTCCTTCATAGGCAACAGCATCTTTGGTCAGTTCCTTCAACTCCTTGGGATGATCTTTCCCTCCACGTTTTGGCGGAGCAGGATTCTCAGACCCCTTGTTTTTCTTTGACTTCTTGCCTCGCTGGCTCAGTGCATCAGTTGGAACAAAGGCAATGGCTCCTCCGAGCAAAATGAGGAGGAGTGAATGGAATGCGCTTTTGTTCATGATCATTTTGGTTAGTGGGATGCCAAGATTAACCATCGTGCCGCCGGCATCCAAAACGGTTTGGTTATTTTATACCTCGATCTCGTTTAATTTGTTCGTAGGCCTCTTGGATAGCCAGAAATCGCTCACGTGCTTGATGGCGGTAATCTTCACCGAGATCTTGGGTTTTATCAGGATGGAATTTCACCACCAGTTTTCGGTACGATTTTTTGACTTCAGCATCTGTCGCGTTGGGCTCAATCTCCAACACGGTGTAAGGATCAGCGTTTGATCCAACGAACATTTCTTCGATGCTTTTGAAGTCGGCATTTGAAATCCCCATCCAATGGGAAATTTGCTGAATGAGTTCCCGCTCAGCGGGGTGTATTTCTCCGTCCGCTTGGGCGATTCCAAACAAATATTGCAGCAGGAGGCGACGTTTGGCCACATCCATGTTTTGTTTGATTTGAATCGTGACCTCCCGAATTCCGATGGATTGCTTCAACACATCGCGCAGTAGCAATGTCAATTGTGACGCTTTGGCTTCGCCAAAGTTTTTGCGCAGAAACCCTCGGACATACTCCAATTCAGACTGCAGGATGCGGTTGTCCGCTTTCATGACAGCCGCGCTCAATACCAAGAGGGAAATCGAGAAATCTCCTGCACGGGTGGATTGTCGATTCCGGCTGCCAGCTCCTGTTCCCGTTTCCTTTTGTGCTAGGCTGCTGTCGGCGAACATTTTCCCAAAGGCAAAGCCCATAACAGCTCCGATTGGTCCGCCAAAGGCCCAACCAATGGCACCGCCAATCCAAGATCCGTAGCGGCTCACGATAGCTCGCCGTATCCCTCCGCGATGAAGGCGGTCAGTTCTTCGCCTTCGAGCAATCCTTGTGACAGTCGTGCCAGATCGCCCGCACGCTTGGCTAATTTTTGCTTGACTTCTGCGTTCTTCTCCGTTAGGATTTTTTGAACAATTGGGTGATTCGAGTTGACCGTGACATCGTAATTGTCGGGCATGGCTCCAAACATTTGGAAGCCTCCACCACCGCCTACGGCTTGTTGTTCCTTCATGCGGCGCATGAATTCAGAACGTGTGATGGTCAGCGGTGCAGCAGTTGGAGACATCGCAGTGAACTTCACCTTGTACGCGTCGCCTGGGAATGCGCCTTCGATGACGGGTTTCAAGACTTCCTCTTGTTTTTCGTCCAAAGTACTTTCGGCAGCATCTTCCGATTCAATTAAATTATCCGCTACATCCGTTTCCACTCGTTTGAATTGCACATCGGGGTATGCTTCTTCAAGCTTTTGTACCATGTGGGCG
>CAXDQP010000194.1:0-4403 GCA_963991335.1 uncultured Flavobacteriales bacterium | reverse complement strand
GAAAAATGTGTCGATATTACGCTCACTCCTCAAAATCGTTTCATCGCATTGGATTTGGCTGACAATGAAGAGGATTATGATCCTGAGCCCTTCATTCCACTCTTCCAGAAGGCAAAAGAAGGCGGATTGGGAATCACTGTGCACGCGGGCGAACCCAAAGTCGCTGGAATCTCACGTAACATCCGTGTTGCAATTGAGCAAATGGGAGCCGATCGCATCGGCCATGGCCTTCAAGCGATAGAAGATCCTAAAGTCATCGACTTACTTGTTCAACGCGGCATCCCCTTGGAGTTGTGCCCCACGAGCAACTGGTTGACCGGTGCGTGCAGCTCGTTGGAGTCTCACCCCTTCAAAGCACTCTTCGATGCCGGTGTAAAAACTACAATCAATACCGACGATCCGGGCATCATGTGCACCAATCTCTTAAACGAATACGAGTTACTCGCGGCCAAATGCGGCATCGAAGTCGCCTGTTTTAAGGCATGCAACAAATGGGCTTTGGAGGTTAGCTTTATACCCGCTGAAAAAAAGAATTCCGCTTGGAATAAACGTTTCGAATCCTAAATGCAATGAATAAACCTTTTTATGTCAAACTCACCCAATTCGCTGTCATATGCCTGGGGATTAGCATGGCTTATTCCGCCAATGCTCAAGAGAATACCGTTGGCACCATCGCGTATGACACGGAAACGTATGCCGAAGGTTACACACTGATTTACCCCCACTTTCAACCCCATGCGCGTCTGATCAATGCCTGTGGTGAAGTCGTTCATATTTGGGAAAATGAAGCGGAACGCGTCCCAGGAAACAGCGCGATGCTCTCACCAATGGGTGGCTTGATTTGGGCGCATAGACCCGCGGATGATGGAGACTCGCCAATCATCGCCGGTGGCAGAGGTGAAACCATTGAAATGCGCACGTGGGACAATGAGCCGATGTGGAGTTTCAGCCTCAATGACAGCACCGGTCGCCTCCATCACGATTTTGCCCTCATGAACAATGGAAACGTATTGTCCATCGCATGTGAGCGAATGGTCTCACTCGAGGTCATTGAAGCGGGCCGTGTCTCTGCCAATATTGAGGGTGGAGCCCGCTGGAGCGAACGTATAATCCAGTTGGCTCCGGATCAAAACGGTGGAGCTGATATTGTCTGGGAATGGCGCGCTTGGGATTATTTGATCCAAGATTTTGACTCAACCAAATCCAACTTCGGCGTGATTTCGGAACACCCGAACCGCATCGATCTCAACTTCGGCACGATTGGAAACAACGAAGAAGATTGGCTACACGCCAATGGCATAGACTATAACCCCGTGACCGATCAAATATTATTAAGTGTACCCAATTTTGATGAGCTCTGGATCATTGATCGAGGCCAAGAAGAGGAAGGACTGGTTTGGCGTTGGGGAAATCCTGCAGCATATGGCCAAGGTGAGGATTCTGATCAAAAGCTCTTTTACCAACACAGTGGGACTTGGCTCGATGCGCCTTACCTGCAAAATTCTCCTGACTTCGGAAAAATAGGCGTCTTCAACAACCGCAATCCAGGGCCAACCGGTCCTTATTCAAGCGTGCACATCATCGATCCAACATGGCAAGACGCGGACAGTTCCTATGCCATGGAAGCCGATGTCTTTTTGCCCTTGGACTTTGACTGGACGTGGACCGCTCCACTTCCAACTGATTTTTTCAGCAGTGGGCTTTCCAACTTTGAACGAATGGCCAACGGCAACAACCTCATATTAGCCGGACGCCAAGGAGAAATCCTGGAATTGACGGCGTCAGGAGATACCGCATGGCATTTCCGCGTGCCGCTGCAGAATGGCATCGCTGTTGAGCAGGGCACAGAATTAGGCACCAATGACAACCTTTTATTTAAAGCGCGCCGCTATCCCGCCCAATTTCCCGCGTTCTCAAACGTCACCCTCGAATCCCAGGGAGTGTGGGAGCTGAATCCACAGCCCTTGCCGGCGTGCTTGCCTTGTACCATCGAATTTAGTCTTGATTTAGTTGAAGGGGAATATGCTGCTGTCAATGTCACAGGCGCTTCCGGCGAAACCACCGTAATCTGGTCCCTTTATGACGTGAATCTCTGCACAGGTGATACCCTGGAATTTTCAAACGACGACAACCCGTGCCAATCCAACCTCGACTTATTGGTCCCTGGAGACACAATCACGGTCACCGTCATTGACGAGCAAGGATGTGAGGCCGTCTCAAACTTCATCTGGACCGTCGAGAACAGCATCGTGAATCACGAAAATCCATTGCGCTTGTTTCCAAACCCCAGTCATGGTGAAATCTCTCTTACCGGTCTCTCCTTAGATGCCACAGTCATCATCCGCAATGCTGCAGGTGCATGCGTCTGGAATCGCAACAACCGAGAGAATTCAATCCAATCCATCGCCTTGGGTCATTTGCCCGCAGGATGGTATTTCCTTGAAGCAGATGGCAAGCGCACTCCATTCATCTTATTGCCGCATTAAATTCGCCTCATGAATCAATCGATTTTGGTTTCCCAAGCATCAGGCATTTGCACCATTGTGCTCAACCGCCCTGACGTGTTTAACAGCTTTGATCAAGCGATGGGCAAAGCGTTTCAAACAGCATTGGATGAGGCAGCACATGACCCTGCGGTTCGGTGTGTGATCATCACTGGAAATGGCCGAGCATTCTGCGCCGGTCAAGACCTCAAAGAAGTCACGGCGCCCGACGCACCCGATTTTACGACCATTGTCGAAAAAACATACAACGAAAGTATCCGACGCATTCGAAGCATGGAAAAGCCTGTCATTGGCGCGATCAATGGCGTCGCCGCCGGGGCCGGTGCCAACATTGCGTTGGCGTGTGATTTAACCATCGCAAAAGCCTCTGTCAAATTCATCCAAGCCTTTTCCAAGATTGGATTAATCCCCGACAGCGGTGGAACATGGATGCTTCCAAGATTGGTCGGTATGCAACGGGCTGCCGCCATGGCCTTTTTTGGCGAGCCGGTCCTTGCCGATGAAGCCGCAGCCATGGGCCTCATTTACAAGTCTGTGCAAGATGAAGCATTCGAGGAGCATGTGCAATCCGTTGCCCAGCGATTGGCCAGCATGCCCACCTTCGGACTGGGTCTGACGAAGAAGGCTTTCAATCTCGGCTGGGAAAATGACCTTTCTTCGCACCTCACAACGGAACGCGATTTACAAATGCTTGCCTCACAGAGCGATGATTACGCGGAAGGCGTTGCTGCATTCTTAGAAAAGCGCAAACCGACGTTTACTGGAAAATGATGTCACAACACTGGATTCAAAGGGAAGATCAACTTCCCAACGACGAACAACGTGTATTGGCCTTTATACCCGGCAATAAAGTCTTTTTGCCAGGCAAAGACCTCGACTTTGAAATTCGCGAAGTCATCGTCCTCCGATTTTGCGCGAACCACTTCGCTGGCAATCCCGAAAAAGCCGAAAAACACGGCCTCCATTTTTGGGCGGGTGAAGGAAGCAGCAATCGGTATTTCACCGAGGTCACCCATTGGGCTCCCATTCCAGCTGCGCCCGCTGTCCCGGGACAGTAAACCAACGCTAGCGGGACTTCCGCTGCGCCAATGCAAACATTTGAATCGCAGCCAAACCAGCGGTCTCCGTCCGCAATCGTTGATCTCCGAGTGATACTTCACGCGCACCCACTTGCTTGGCCGCTGCAATTTCATGTTCAGTGAAATCTCCCTCTGGGCCGATCGCAACCCAACACGAAGTCGCGGGTTTCAATGCTTCAAATAAGTGATCTTTTGCTCCTTCCTCGCAATGAGCAATGAATCCGGCTCCAGGTGCCGTAGCCAAAAAATCATCCCATGAAATTGCGGGCTTCAACTCAGTCAACCAAAGTTGTTGAGATTGCTTCAATGCAGAAACCAAGATACGTTGCCAGCGCTCCTGTTTTTCTTTCGTTCGCTCGCTGCGTTGCGTCCACACGGGCTGAATTCGGCTCACACCATATTCCATCGCTTTTTCCAACATCCATTCAAATCGATCCGAACTCTTGGTCGGTGAAATGACCAAAGTCAGTTGCGCGGCTGGAGCCATTGACTCTTCCATGAGCTTGGTTTCCAGCAGGCACTGTCTTTTATCGACTTGTGTTAAGGTTCCGTGGTATCGCCCCCCTTTGCCATTGACTAGGATGAACTCATCACCCACTTCCGCTCGGAGAACGCGAACCATGTGCTTTGATTCTTCCGAATCCAACGGGTGCAGCGGGTGCACTTCAGGAGCAAAAAAATACCGCATGCGCAAATTTAAGCGGTCTGGACGAGACGATATTTAGGGTTTCATAACCTTTTCGATTTGTTCATTAGAATGCCGCTAAAACCCAGTGATATCAATGGGTTCAGCGTATCTTGATGGAATGAAGTGCATGCC
>CAXDQP010000193.1:0-4413 GCA_963991335.1 uncultured Flavobacteriales bacterium | reverse complement strand
TGATTCTGTGGTCATATAGGGGTAAGGCAGATAACTCCATGGTGCGAAAATAACAACGAACCTTTGCCGACATTGGTATTTAGTGGGCGTTGTTTACCATCAACAGGCAGGCCCAACCACCGCGCTCAAATGATTCTGACAACTCAAGGCCATGCCCACGTGCCTCGTCCATAATAACAGGGATGTCATCGGGAAAGAAGCCACTCAAAATAAGATGGCCACCCCGGTGAAGGTGGCGTATGTAAGTGCTCATATCTGCCAAAAGAATGTTCCGGTTGATGTTCGCCAATATGGTGTGAAAGGAGCAGTCTGTTGTTGAAAGCATATTGGCGTCGCCGAGCAGTGCCTCAATTTGACCGTCGAGCCCATTACGCTGAATGTTTTCAAGCGTGTTCCGATAAGACCATTCGTCGTTGTCTATGGCCACGACGCGGGCTGAGCCTAATTTCCTGGCAGCAATGGCGAGTGCTCCTGTTCCGCACCCCATGTCCAAGACATTTTGACCCACCGGATTCAGGCTGTGCACAGCGCGCATCATTTGCCAAGTAGTTGGGTGATGCCCCGTACCGAAGGACATTTCAGGCTGTATGATGATGTCCAAACCCGACGCGGGCGGTGCATGGAATGGAGCACGCATCATGATTTTTCCGTCGACATCGATCGGGTCATAATTGGATTCCCATTGCGCATTCCAATTTTCAGATTCCACCCAACTTTCTTCTACACGCACCTCCGCTAGTTCACGCAATTGCTGAAGCACAGATTGGTATTCCTCTTCATTGAATGCATCGTCCTTGGCATAAGCGATCAGTCGGTCTCCCTCCTCCTCAAACATGTCGAACCCACAATTACTCAGGTAGGCCAAGGCTACTTCCCTTGCAGGCAAAACAGGTGAGCACATCAACGAGGCCTTGAAGTATTTGGATTCCTTCACAACTTTGCTTTATGAGGCTTCAGATGCAGCGACCAAGGAAAGGAAGGACGAAGCCTCCAGTGCTGCGCCACCAATTAAGCCGCCGTTAACATCCGGTTGTCCAAAAATCTCGGCAGCATTAGACGGTTTGCAGCTTCCGCCATACAAAATGCGGGTACTTGAGGCCACTTGGGGATTGAACCAATTGCCGAGTTGCTCTCGGATAAAGTGATGCATCTCTTGTGCTTGGTCTGCTGTCGCTGTCACGCCGGTGCCAATGGCCCAAATCGGTTCGTATGCAATCGTAATGTTTGCCATTTTAGCAGAATCGACGTCGGCCAGGGCATCTTTGAGTTGCCTTGAAATCAGATCAAAATGCTCTTCAGACTCACGGACTGCCAACGACTCACCGCAACATAGCAAAACATGCAGGTTCGCCACTATGGCTTGATTGACTTTTGAGCGCACTGCCGCAAAGGACTCGCCAAATCGATCCCTCCGCTCAGAATGCCCGACGATGACGTGTGTCACACCGGATGAATGAAGCATTTCAGCTGTGTATTCGCCCGTGTGCGCTCCTTGGCCTTGCTCACTGCATTGCTGGGCGCTCAAATGCACCGAATGTCCCTTGTATCGTGTTGAAAACTGAGCGAGATAAGGCGCGGGTGGAGCGACAATCACCTCCGTTTTGTGCAATGTTGGAAGTCCTTTTGTGATGGCATCCATCAACTCTATCCCTTCATTCATTAATTTGTTGCTCTTCCAGTTTCCTGCGACAATATTCCTCATGACCTTTGTTGTAATTAAAGCGCGAAGTTCGCACTTGGAATTGTTTAAATGAACAGATGTGATGATTGATTCACCCCAAGTACCCTTGGATGAAAAGCGATTGCTCGGATTGCTCAACAATCATTGGCATTTTGATTCCTTGCGCGAACAACAAAAAGCTCCCGTTTATGCTCTTGCTAGCGGGAAGGATACGTTAGCGGTGCTCCCAACAGGAGGTGGTAAATCCTTGTGTTATCAAATTTCAGGTCTCTACCGTGGTGGAATATGCTTGGTGATCTCCCCGCTGATAGCCCTTATGCAAGATCAAGTTGAAGGCTTGAAAGAAAAGGGCCTGAATGCTGTTTCACTCGCAGGAAACCTGAATTATAGTGTGATTGAACGCTTATTGGACAATGCAGAGCGTTTGCCCTATTGCTTCCTTTATTGTTCGCCGGAGCGCCTTCACCATCCTTTGCTCCAATCGCGGATTGAACGCCTGCCTGTTCGAACAATTGTGGTTGACGAAGCGCATTGCATTTCACAATGGGGCCATGATTTCCGACCCGAATATCGCCGGATTTCAACCCTTCGGGACCAATGTTCTGGAGCCGCATGGGGTGCCTTCACAGCAACGGCGACACAAAATGTACTGAAAGATATTGAGGCGCAAATAAAATTGGATGCAGCTCGGGTGTTTGAGAATCCCATGCAGCGTGGAAATCTCATCAATTCAGTATTTGCCTCTGGTGATGCAGAAAAAGAACTTTTACAGGCGCTTCAGCGATCCCAAGGGTCGGGCTTACTATACGTAACAAGCCGGTCAGAAGCTGAATTTTGGTCAGACAGGATGCAGCAGATAGGCATCCAAAGTTCGGCCTACCATGCAGGGATCCCAGCTTCCGAACGGCTGCGAATTCAAACGTCTTGGATGACTGGCGATTATCGTGTGTTGGCGTGTACCAGTGCTTTTGGAATGGGAATAGACAAGCCGGATGTGCGGTTTGTATTTCATGCGTCACCGCCTCAAGATTTGGAAAGCTATGTGCAAGAAGCCGGTCGCGCGGGACGCGATGGACAGCCAAGCCTGTGCATGCTTTTTATGAATCGGGACTCCTTGGACATAAGCCGGAAGAAACTGAATCAGAAAGCTCCAAATTTACCGGTCATTCAAAAAGTATACCAGGGGCTCGCCAATCAGGGTTCTGTTCCCATTGGAGCTCGACCTGAAGAACCCACCGTATTCGATGCAGCCCTTTGGCTGAAAGGCAGTGAAATGCGTTTTTTCGATTGGAATTCGAGCATGAATTATTTGAATCGAGCCGGCTACATTTCAAGTGTACGATTAGATCGTGAGGAGCGTTTTGAAATAACATTGCGGGAATCTTTGATTGAAAGCGCACTCGATGGGAATCCAACTGCCATCCGAATGCGAAGCGCACTAACCGATTGGCTTCACAATCAAGAGTCAAAAGCGATTGTTTCTATTCAGTCATTGGCTCAAAAATCAGGGATGACAGCTCATCAATGCAGGATTGAGCTGGATCGCCTCAAGAAATGGGGATTTATTGAAAGCCGGCGATTGCCACCATTGCATCGGATTGAATGGATGCGCCCGCGTGAAGCTGCAAAAAACGTCATTCTTCCCCGATCCCTAATGATTGATTGGGTGCAGTCCTTGGAAGCAAAGTGGGAAGCATTCTCGGAGTATGTCGCCTCGACAAATTGCAGGCAGCAGGTCATACAGCGATATTTCTCTGGAGATGATGTCGAGGTATGTGATAATTGCGACAATTGCATGAAAGCCAACGAATCATGGGCCAGAGAAAAATGGCTGATTGCTATTCCCGAGCAAGGCTTGGAAATTGGACAATTGGAGAAACGTGTTCCGGTACGTTACAAATCGGTTCTATTTCATTTCCTGCAGCTCTGGGTTGAGTCCAATGAGATAGAGGTGGTCAATCGAACCATCTATCGGAATTGAAAAATTTTCATTGCTGAATAAATGACGGCACGGCGTTTATCTTCGCTCCATGACGGTTGAGAAAGCGATTTATTTAAAACCCAAAAAGGAGGTCAGTATTTTGCGCAGGCATCCCTGGGTATTCAGTGGGGCTATTCGAGCGATTGAAGGATCGGTGCAGGCGGGAGATTTAGTCGCTGTGCATGCCAATAAGGGACGGCTTCTTGGGCATGGCCATTATTCGCCAGGCGCCTCCATTGCTGTCCGCATGCTCACCTTTAATGGTGAAGAAGTCATCGATCAAGACTGGTGGAATACGAAACTGTGTTCTGCTGTAGAGTTGCGAAAGCAGCTGGGGCTGATGGGAGTTTCAGGCAACTCCATCTGTAGACTTATCCACGCGGAAGGTGACGGAACTTCCGGACTTATCGTTGATTATTATGATCGCGTGGCGGTCATCCAAACCCATTCGGCTGGAATGCGTGAAGCTTTGGATTCAATTCAGGAAGCATTGATTCAAGCTCTTGGTCCCGAGCTGGTTGGAATCTACAACAAGTCCGCAAAGCTGTTGCGAAAGTTAAAGATTGAGGCCGACGATGGTTGGATCTATGGCGCCGCACCAGATGACTGGAAACCGATGGAATACGGCGGAGCCTTTGAAATTGATATACTCCTGGGACAAAAGACCGGTTTCTTTGTTGATCACCGCGAAAACAGGGCTGTGCTAGGGCGGCGTTCTAAAGGAAAGAGCGTGCTGAATGTATTCAGTTAC
>CAXDQP010000192.1:0-4434 GCA_963991335.1 uncultured Flavobacteriales bacterium | reverse complement strand
ATTGCACACCGTCTAAACCATGCGAGTGGTACCGCTCCATGTAAGCATCGGCGATGGACGGACTGACGACGATCACCTCATCCGCGAACCGAATGAACCTTCGTTCCAACCAACCCACCGCACGCAGGTACCTTCTGCTTTTGCCATTTCTTTCGGATTCAAATTCGTGGCAGTCGTAGATCAACCTCAAACCCGGTCGGCTAAGTTTGGCCAACAATCCAATTACGAAGGCTTCCGCATCGTTGCAATGCCATGCATCAAATCGGCGATAACCCAAAGCGATCTTGATGGCCAATTCCACCAATTTCAAGGCTCCTCGAAAAACACGTGTAGGCATCACAAGCCTGATCCGGCGCACATCAAACGAATCAGCCTGACGCTCTCGCTTGGGCAATCCGGGCTTGTGCAGCGCAACAACCGTCACATCATGGCCTTCCGTTGAAAGCGTCGCGGAAACCTTGAGCACCCGATTGTCCCGGGTGAAATCATTGAGAACCACATTCGCTATCCTCATCTCGTTTTCAGTGGACGCTCCCCTGCGGCATACATCCGTTCGATGATATCAACGACTTTGAGGCCTTCAAGGGCATTGGTGGTAATTTGGCCTTCTCCGATCAGAGTGGCTTCAATGTTTTCGAAAATGTAGCCGTGATTCGCCGCCGAGCCTTTGTAATGGCCGTAATCATTCGCGGGATTTGACGGAGGCAATTCTGGCATCGTATAATTCAGAACGTCGCAATACTCGACTTCATTCATGTATTGCCCTCCAACTTTGACGGTGCCCTTTTCAGCGATGATTGTCACGGAGGACTCGAAATTTTTATGGGCCACCGACGTCGAAAAATTAAACGTGCCAAGCGCTTTGTGCTTGACAAATTCAAACGACACCAGTCCGGAATCCTCAAACTCCGTGGTCTTTTCGTGGTTAAAATCCACAAAACGGCTCTGTATGCGATGGATATCTCCGAAAACCCAGTACATCAAGTCAATGAAATGACTGAATTGCGTGAAGAGCGTACCGCCGTCAAGGTCCAGTTTGCCCTTCCAGGGAATTTTACCATAATAGCGGTCGTCTCGGTTCCAATAACACTGCACCTGCACCATGTGAATCTTACCCAATGCATCGGAGCTGATCAAATCCTTGAGCCAAATTGAGGGCGGTGAATACCGGTTTTGCATTACACAAAACACTTGTTTCCCTTGGGATAAGGCCGTGTGCAAAATGTCTTCGCCGTCCTGGCGATTCAGCGCCATGGGTTTCTCAATCACAACATGGCAACCGGATTTAATAGCGAGAATCGACTGCTCAGCGTGAAACCCATTTGGAGTACAAATGCAGACAACGTCTAGATCCTTGTGCGCATTAAGCATTCGCTCAATCGAATCGTAATGCGGCACTGTTTCATCAACACCACATTCAGAACGGGATCGTATATCTGCGAAGGCTGTGAGTTGAAATGCTGGGTTTCGGCGGATCATTTCCATATGCCGCTTTCCAATATGTCCCGCTCCAACAACCCCAAATTTCAAGTGAACCATGCCGTAAAATTACGACAATCCCACCTTACCGTCGCGCACTATCCTGGAACAATCGGTACCCGAGAAGCACTTCGAAAAACAAGGGGGAGCGCTCACTTTTGTAATATTCTATTCCCGCGGAGATGGGTCCAATCGGCAATTCTTTCCAAGCGTGGAAGCCTCCCATCCAAAACGAAGGAATGGCTGAATCCAAACGGGGGCCTTTATCACCGATGACAATTCCTTCCGTGGCCTTGAACAAATGAATTTCAGAGCGGAAATGAATTCCATGCAAAACCGTCCAATCAAGAACCGCGGCGACAGCACCGAAATTGTAACCTCGGAAATGTTCCAAAAAGACCGCCTTGGATCCGGTCATCGGTGAATACGAAACAGCCTGTGCCAACGAACCTCTGTGGGTGGTTCGCAGTGTTTCACTTGAAATCCGTCCCTCGGCTTTCACACCAAAGACCAGTCTTTCCGTGATCGGCAAGTAGGTTTCAAACTGCGCCAATCCTCGAAAAAACCGCAAATCTTTGTTCACGGAATCGCGGGTGTCCAAAGCATCCTCCGGTGTATATATGGAAGCATACTGCCCGACGTGAAATTGGCCTCCAATTTGAAAACGAGAACCCGCTGTTGGAAATTGCCGGTGGTTGCGTCCTTCGTGGATCCAATTCAATCCAAACACCGAGCCCTCGAAGCGATCCTCGTTCAGGGGGTCGGACGAAGAAAACAGCCAATTCGAATAAGTCCGATCCAATGATTGCACACTCAACGCAGACAGGCGAAGAGCGCTTCGCGTGCTCGAGGGAAGCGTGAATCTACCACCCCATTCCAATTCAGAAGAATTGAAAAACGTCGGCCTGATTTCTTGCAAGAATCCGACAAAGTCTCGGGTATAATTCCAGCGCCGAATATTGAAGAGTGGCTCAGCGACCCAGGGAAATTTACCGGCATGATGGAATGCAATGCCAAGTCCTAAATCCGAATAAAGCGTTCCCAAAGACCCGCTCACTTTGGCCACCTTCGGAATCCGACCAAAGTGGGCGTATTGTAAGGCAGCATATCCCATGCTCAAAGGCTGAGACGAGGCAGCTCCGCCTACCGTGAATTTCAATGGCCGTTCTTCAACCACATCCAATTGAACTGTGAACGATTCATCGTTCAGCTTCGCTCTCGGAAAAACACGCCCAATAAAGGCATTTGCTTCCAAAAAAAACACCCGCTTCTTCAGCGCGCCCTCTTTTCCTTTCTTTTTGTCAAAGCGCAGAAGACCTTCAGCATATACCTGCTGATGTCCGTCCAATCCTGCCACCTGGGTTTTAGAAACATCAAATGCACTTGAGGCCGAGAGAAACGCGCTGCGCTTTGCAGAAATGTTGTGCGTGTTTCCCTCCACTGGCAGTTCATCACTGTTCAACGCAATAAATTCCAAACCACTCGAATACCCCGCTGCACAGGCCTGATCAACTTTATCAAAATCAAGCGTACCCGATTCCAACTCTGAAATAATTTCATAGGTCAGGGACGAGCGATGGGGATCCCTCGCATTGGGCTGCATCACCAGAGCCTCTATTTGCGTAATCAACGCATCGGACTCGAAATTAGAAATCGCAGACTCCGTTCCTGAAATTAAAATGATATCGGGATCAAATTCATCCACCATCACATCCACGGGCCGGTTGTTGTAGAGTCCGCCATCATAGATTGGCCTACCGTCCATCCAAATTGGGCGCATGTAGAATGGAAAAGATATCGAAGCCCGGATTTTTTCGGGCAAATACCCCTGACTGAAGACCGTGTCTGTTTTCGCGAGCACATCGCTTCCAACGCAGCGAAAAGGCACCATCAATGAATCAAAATTTGCTCCTGCTGCTGAAGAAGCGGGCGATAACTCCTGCATCAAAGCCCAATCCAATGGCAAACTTGAAATGAGGTGACCTTTGATACCCGTTTGAGCGGTCCCAAGATGAATACTGAAGATACCCGGCGCTCCGAAATCAGTCGAAAACTCATACGGATCCAACGGATTTCCGGAGACCCGGGATTGAAATTCAGGCGTACTGAGCAGCGCCTTCATCGCCTCAGGGCTCCATCCCGAAGCATAGTATCCCCCTACGAGGGCACCAACACTTGTGCCGACCACAAAGTCAATGGGAATGTGTGACTCTTCCAGGGCCTGGATCACTCCAACATGTGCCGCCCCTCGCGCACCGCCACCCGTCAAAACCAAGCCAACCGTTGGACGGTCATTTTGACCCAAGCAAGGATTTAGCGCAACGAAAGCGGTGATTGCGCACAATAGGAAAAGGGAGAGGCGCCGCATACTGCGAATTTATGCCTCAACGTGTCGCTGCGTAAATTTGACCATGCGAATTATTAGCCTCGTGCCGAGTTGGACGGAGTTCCTTGTTGACATCGGTCTGTCGGATCAGATTCAAGGACGCACAAAGTTTTGCGTCCGTGCTGGCAAAAACAAGAAATGCATTCCAGTCATTGGCGGAACCAAAACATTTCATGTCGATCGCGTTGAATCCCTGAAACCTGACCTCATCATCGCCAGTAAAGAGGAGAATGACAAAATACTCGTCGAGGCGTGCACGCGTTTTGCAGATGTATTGGTAACGGATGTAACAACAGTGGCAGGTGCCATTGAGGCTTGCCATGGCATTGCTGCAGCCACTGACCAAACCTTGGCAGCACGGCGGCTAACGGACAAAATCCAACATGCTTGGGGGGAACCCAGAGAACTAAATCATACCGGAAGCTATGTGGTCTGGAATGATCCCATGATGTTGGCAGGAACCGACACATTCATCCATGCGGTCATGCAATGGTGGGGAATTGATAACGCAGCAAAAAATCTGAAAGACAGCCGCTACCCTGAAATTTCGGCGCAGGCCTGGAGCAATA
>CAXDQP010000191.1:0-4475 GCA_963991335.1 uncultured Flavobacteriales bacterium | reverse complement strand
CGTACCAAGGTGGTGCCCAAGGCGATCCATGGTATGACCACATTGGCATCCAGAAAGACGGCTCCAACAACCACTTTGGAGGAAATCTCATCGCTGCGCCCGTTGCAGCAATCCCTGGCAATGGAAATATTGAGGACAACAACTACCACGACTTGCGGGTCACGTTTGATGCGAATACCCTAGAAATGGTGGTATACTTTGATTGTGTGGAGCGCATTACCACCACAGTTGACGTAGCAGACATTTTGGGAACGAACTTCATCAAATGGGGCTTCACCGCTGCAACGGGAGGAGCATCAAACACCCACCGCGTGTGCAACGCGCAGTGGTTCACCACAACGGAATCTGAGCTGAGTGATGCTGAAGCCTGCCCCGGGGAATCGGTATTGCTCGAAGCTCCCGCGGATTGGATCAATCCGGTGTGGAGCCCTGCCGAGGGTCTATCCAGCACTTCTGGCAGCAGCGTTACAGCCACGGTTGAAGCCACCACTGTTTACACGGTCGAGTACGAAGATATCTGTGGAGATCTGCTCGAAAGCTCCCTCGTACTTACGGTGTCCGAGCTGCCGATGGCGAATCTCCCTGCAGACACGACCATTTGCAATGGAAATGCCATTGAATTGATCAATGGTCCTTGGCCAGCGGGAAGTGAATGCACCTGGGAGGACGGCAGCACAGCTGCCCTGAGAACCATCAACACCGCAGGCACCTACTCCCTCACCGTGGCGGACTTGGCCTCCGGCTGCGATGAAGTGTATTCAGTTGATATCGCCGCTACCACGATTCCCGTATTCGATTTGGGATTGGATTTTGCCTTTTGCAGCAATTCAGAAGCGTCTTTTGACTTGGGAGCTTTGGATCCGGCGATCGACGTGTTTTGGAATGGCTCAATCGGAAACGAAACCTACACGACCGCGCTGGAAGAAACCATTGTGCTCGATTGGAACGGACTGGGTTGCGCACTGAGCGACACCATCAACGTAAGCCACTACCCCACCTACGACGTAACATTCGAGGCAAATCCGCTGGTGCTTTGCCTGGATGAAGCCGTAAACGTGCCGGCTCTCGACTCGGATTGGACCGGTTCGAATGTTCAATGGAGCTGGAGCGACGGCACCAACAACAATAGTCTTTTGGTCTCCGACCCAGGCAACTATTCTGTCAATATTTCAACCGCAGAATGCGTTTTCAATTACGATTTTGACGCGCTTGACTCCGAAAACCAGGGCATTGACCTTGGCTTAGATATCTTGCTTTGCGGCGAGGAAAGCCAAACGTTCATAAGCAATTACGACGCGTCCAATACCCTTTGGGTCAGCGGTGGAAACGCAGAAGGACTGAACACACTAGGCACCACCGTGAGCAGTGCAACCGAGACCGTGATTGTGGAGATCGAAATCGGGGAATGCATCGAAAGGGACACCGTTGAAGTGGTCCACGTGCCTGCATTTGAGTCTGAAATTGCCACGCCACAAATTCTCTGCCTCAACGATAGCCTTTTCTTGGAAGCGCAGTCCGGAGCCGATGCCTATTCATGGCAAAATGGGGAGAATGACAACGACTTGTGGGTCAATGCCGCTGGCAACTATACCGTGAGTATGCTCTTGGACGGCTGCACATTCGACGACGTTGTGGTCGTGAACCCTTCTGCCAATACCGGTCTCGACTTGGGAGCTGACGCGGTCATTTGTGATGGAGAAGTGCTGAACTTGACGAGCGGATACACGAGTGACGAAACCACCTGGTGGGAAAACGGCTCAGGGGTCGGGAACGCGAGCAATTGGAGCGTTGGCAAGCTAGTCGCCATCGTCATTGCGGAGGTGACCATTGGGCTGAGCGTCGAACGGGATACCGTGGTCATCGATTATGCAGCGGTTTTCGATGCAGGACTGCCCGCGAGTTTCCCGCTTTGCAACGGAGATAGCACACTGGTCTTTGCCAATCCGGGAGCGCCTAGCTACGAATGGAGCTCCGGACAGCTGGCCTCATCCATTTGGATCTCCGCACCGGGAACGTATACCCTGACCATTCCGGTTCAAGGGTGCGAATACTCCACGGATATGGTCGTACAGAATGTGCCTTTGCCCATCTTTCAATTGGGCGAAGACCCCACCATTTGTGATGGTCAATCCATCGAATTTAGCACCGAACTGCCCAACGCGGACCTGACCATTTGGTCGAATGGAGCCGATACCGCAGCGATTTCTGTCGATGCGGCAGGGACGTATGATGTGGAGGTCACCAACAATGGCTGCTCGTATGCTGACACCATCACACTGAATGTCCAAGAACTTCCGGTATTTGACTTGGGAGAAGACCAAATGCTATGCCCGGACGAATTCGCGTCATTGTACATCTATCCCCTGCCGGAAGAAGCGACGGTGAGTTGGAGTACGGGCAATTTGCAATCGTCCATTGAGGTCAATGCACCCGGCACATACAGCGCCTTGGTAGCATGGAATGGTTGCACTTGGACCGATGAAGTTAACGTAGACAGAGCCACGCCGCTCCTCATTGACATTGTCGAACCGCTGTCTTTTTGTGAAGGAGGTGAAATGGTCGTGAGTGCCGAGAACCCGACCAACCTATTCCCGATCAGTTACGCCTGGAGCAACGGGGAGACGACGCCGGCAATCGTCATCGACCGCCAGGGGTTTTATTCCGTTGTGGTGGCCAATGCCTGCGACACGGTATCCAAGTCGTTTGAGGTGCAATTGGATTATTGCGAGTGTCCGATTTATGTGCCCAATGCCTTTACTCCTGACAATGACGGGGTGAACGATTTGTTCCTTCCCGTATTGGGATGCGCTACCCAATCGTATCGACTGGAAATCTACAATCCATGGGGCGTGCTGGTGTTTGTAACCGAAGACCCCGAACAAGGCTGGTACGGCCAAGTGAACAAGGGACTCCTCACAACCGAAACGAGCGGCTACTTCGCGCAGAATAGCGTTTACAACTGGCGCTTGGTGTATGAGTTGGAACCGGATGATACGGCTCCATTTTCATCGGCTCCGATTGAAGTCCGCGGCCATTTGCATTTTGTCCATTGATTCGTCACGTGATTCGTCGCGTGATCCGCAATGGCGAATCAGCGCTTGAACGTCTGCAATGAACCCGTGTGATTGGCCACACTCCATCGGATGATGAGAGCACCTGATGGCCAAGCAGAAGCATCCAGCGAGAGGATTTCTCCTGAAGCGAAAGGCGCAGTGCTTTGCTCAATCAGTCTTCCTTGAATGTCGCGCACTTCATATCCCATCGCCGCGGCTCCATCAAGGTAATGAACTCCGCCGTGCATCGCAATTTGAATAACATCTTCAAACGGATTGGGGAATGCTTGCACGGAAAAAGGCACATCGCTGGTGGCGTTTGAAATTCCCAGAGAATTCATTGCATCGATCGTTTGTGAAAGTTCATCAAAAACAAACGAACCGTCGTAATCAAAAATCACGTTCAGGGGGTTGGCATTCTCGTCAAGGGAACGGATGGTACATGAACCATTGACTCCTCCCCATTGCGAGCCAAACATTCCATCGCCGTAGCTATCGGTCAACGTAAAGGTGTAACACCCCGTGGAGGGCAATGACAACGTAAACTCATAGGAAGTCTCACCTTGATAGGATCCTGGATTGGCCAAATCGATCAATGCTCCCAATGCATTGCGCAATTCCCAACCCGTTTCGTTTCCATAGTTATCGGTATTCAATTCAACCGCCCATTGCGTCGTGGCTTCCGGTGAAGTCGCAATGCTCACGTCCAAGCTGTCGTTGTTGGCATTCTCATCCGATGCCAAAATCTCAATGGTAAAATCCGTCGCACCGCTAAAGGTGTACATCCCGAGGGTAAAATCCACCGATTGGAACGTCGACAACGAACCCGACCAATCTGAGGACAATACCACTTCACCGTCAATGGTCATTTGCACGGTCAAGGCCATCGCATTTCCCGCTTCAAAATCATTGGCGCCCATGTTGGTCAGGCGAACGATGATGGGCAATTCATCACCGGTGCAGATGATGTCTTCGCCCAAATAGCTCGTCACTTCCATATCCGTGGCGGACTCAGGCACCATCGCGAATTTCCAGTTCGTCTCCATGTAATCAAAAGACCCCGGGTCCAGGCTCATGCCATTGATCAAGTACATCTCGTCGTTGATGATGAACGAAGCCGGCGCCCAGCGAGACATCCCCGGATGGGAGGGCCATTGGTTCCATGCATCAGATTCCGGGTCGTATTGCCATAGCTCGCCCGTCTCCATCGAACTGTGATCGTCTCCGTCACCACTGAGCGCATATCCCATGCCATTGTGTGCGAGCTGAGAACCGGCGACCCTTCCTTCCGCTGGCAACGTGGCCATTTCCGTCCAAACCTCCGTCGCTGGTTCGTATTTGTACCATTCGTTGAAGATGTCAGCCGCATGGTGGCCGCATCCCACTCAGACATTGCCGTCTCTGCCAAACTGAATGGGATGG
>CAXDQP010000190.1:0-4565 GCA_963991335.1 uncultured Flavobacteriales bacterium | reverse complement strand
GCTGTGTGCATTTGGATCCCAATTCGATCATTTCGTTCAATGATTCATCGTCAATGAAACGTCCCATAGTTTTGTGCATTGGCTTGCTCATCTTGTGGTCGTTATCAAGGCAAGAATAAAGCGGTTTGCGCTCGTGGTCGAAACAATGCCATATTTTTTTCTCTCCATCCTTCTCAGTGCCCACAAATATCCAAAGCAAATTGCCGTAATGGAATCCGAATTCATCAAGACTCTCGCCATACTTCGGTGTTACGGCTTTTTCAACTAGAACTTTTGGGACAATGTACTGATACAATCGCTCCCCTTTTTCTAAGCCGTATGGTTGGTCTAGTGCGGATTGTACTGCTGCCGAAATTGACTTTTGGTTTGAATGATTCGTGAATTTCCAGACATGACCTGAAGAATGGTTAGTTTTAATGAAATTCCCCATTGCATCATCGAAATTCAGGGTCTTTGGATCAGATGTGATCTGGATAATTTCAGACAAATACTTCTTTCCTATGCACTCTGTTATGTATTCACGAACGAGAATTTTATCGGTGTACTTCGACATGTCCTCTGTTAACTGAAAGAGGGCGGCAAATGCAATCATGTCATTGTAATCTTGTCCTCGAGCAAATCGAGGCAAATATTGATTTCGCCTCCAACGGGTGTGTGCAATTAAGTAGAATTGTCGCCACTTGCGCAATGGGATCCAAATGCCAGCTTCGCTCAGGGCACGCAGTAGGAATAAGAACTGTCTAACTGTTCTTGCCATCTGATTCGCTTTTAGATAACGGGAGGTGGAACTCACGGAACTTTGAAAAAGCTTGGGGCATGCTGCATCATTTCCTTGCCTAAAATTTGACTCACCTCTTCATTGAAACATCCCGATTGCGGCATGAACGTAAGCTCTGAAAATTTGGTTCCCTCGGTAGTGTCAAAAGCGTCAAATCTGCAAAAGTGAAAATCAGCGGTACATTTTTCACCGAGTGCAATCATTTACTTCAATCCTTGTTCCGTAATGTGGCTGGTCATGGGAAGGAGGTTTTCTGATTCGATGAGAGCGTCGACGCGATAATCCCTATATCGAATGTTAGGGGTGAAATCTGGGGAGTAAATGTGGGTTAAATCAGGTGCGAAGCGACACTCATTCACTTGAATTAAGACGTTTTTCCCGCGGTAAAAAAAGATTCGCCAAACCTTTAAATTTGGCTGATTGGGTTGCGGAAAGAAGGGGCTTTCGACATAAACTTTGGGAGTGATGCCGTGATACATGTACTCCCCTTTTTGGCTGCCGTAGTCCTTGATGTTCAGATGCTTGCGCATCTTTTCTTTAGCCTCTTCTTTCTGTGAAATGGCTTTCAGTTGGAAGTGGCCTCCGCTGTCGTGATTGGTTTTTATGAAACATCCGACAGCTTTTTCCAAGTCCAAATCCTCAACACGGTTGGCAATCTGAGAAATCTCACTCAAAAAGCGTGTGCCAATCGTCTTTGCAATGAAGTCCCGGACTTTCAGCTTGTCTGTGTAGGGGGACATGTCGGCATCATGATGGAAGATGGCGCTGAACGCAATCATGTCATTGATGCCTTTTGAACCCCTGAAGCGAGGAAGGGATCCTAATCGCTTTTGCCGATTTCGCGCTAATCGAAAAAATTGTTTCCATTTGCGTAAAGGAATCCAAATACCAGCTTTTCGCAAGGCACGCAGTAGGAATAAGATCTGTCTAATTCTTTTTGCCATCTGATTCGCTTTTGGATAATGGGAGGTGGAACTCACGGAATTTTGAAAAAGCTTGGGGCATGCTGCATCATTTCCTTGCCTAAAATTTCGCTCAGTTCTTCATTGAAACATCCCGATTGCGGCATGAACGTAAGCTCTGAAAATTTGGTTCCCTCGGTAGTGTCAAAAGCGTCAAATCTGCAAAAGTGAAAATCAGCGGTACATTTTTCACCGAGTGCAATCATTTACTTCAATCCTTGTTCCGTAATGTGGCTGGTCATGGGAAGGAGGTTTTCTGATTCGATGAGAGCGTCGACGCGATAATCCCTATATCGAATGTTAGGGGTGAAATCTGGGGAGTAAATGTGGGTTAAATCAGGTGCGAAGCGACACTCATTCACTTGAATTAAGACGTTTTTCCCGCGGTAAAAAAAGATTCGCCAAACCTTTAAATTTGGCTGATTGGGTTGCGGAAAGAAGGGGCTTTCGACATAAACTTTGGGAATGTTATTGCGATACATACACGCCCGTTTTTGCAAGATGAAGGAAGTTCAGAGCTTTTTTGCTTCGTATTAGGAGCTATGAAAGATTGTTCATTAATCCTTGCATGTCTTAATAAGTCCTTGTTTTCACTCCTCTTCTCACCACACAATTACCTAACACCAACATGTCCATGCTCGTGCGCTGGTAACAAGCCAAAGCATGCTCCGGCGCATTCACGATGGGTTCGTTTTCATTGAAACTCGTATTGAGCAAAATGGGCACGCCGGTCTTGTCGTGAAACGCGCTGATCAAGGCATGGTAGCGCGGTGCGACGTCTTGGTAGACACTTTGCAATCGCCCTGAGCCATCGACGTGCGTGACTGCGGGGATCTCCGCGTGCCTCGCGGGCTTGATGGGGAATACCTTTTCCATGAACGGAACCGGTTCGTCCAATTCAAACCAGTCGCTCACATGCTCGGATAGGATGGACGGCGCAAAGGGCCGAAAGCTCTCGCGGCGTTTGATCTTGGAGTTGAGCAGCTCTTTGGCGTCTTCGCGGCGTGGATCAGCGATAATGCTCCGTGCGCCGAGCGCTCGAGGTCCAAACTCAGCTCGTCCGCTGAACCAGCCGATGACGTTGCCATCTACTAGTGCGTCTGAGACCGCATCATACAACTCGACATCCTTCTCATAACGCGTGTATTCCACGCCTTCTCCATCTAAGAATTTGGCAATGGCATCGTCTTCAAACTGCGAGCCTGTGTACGCGCTGTAAATCGGTGCGACCCGTTCGCGACCGAGGTCGTGGTGCCAATGGTATTGCGCGGAGCCCATCGAGATGCCCGCATCGTGTCCGGCCGAGGGGATGTAGACCTCCTTGAACGGCGTGTTGCGCGTGATTTTGCCATTGGCGACGCTGTTTTGCGCGACACCACCCGCAATGCACACCTTTTCAAGTCCCGTGATCTCGTGCAACCTGCGCAACACATGGAAAATCACTTCCTCTGTATACCGCTGCACCGATGCCGCCAAATCCATGTGGTATTGAGTCAGTTCGTCCCCTCTTTGCCGCGCGGGTCCAAACAAGTCGATGAACTTCTGACCGAACAACGGCGCCACTACGGGCAAGTTGTCGGGATAGGAGACCACCCCATTTTTCAAGTTGAAATGAGAACTGGGCCATTGGAACAACCCTCCTTTTTTCAAGGGCAATATTTCTGCCACCTTGTCCACATACTGCGGATTGCCATACGGAGCCAAGCCCATCACTTTGAATTCATCACCGTAATGGGGGAATCCGAGGTATTGGGTAAAGGCCGTGTAGAAGAGCCCCACGCTCGTTGGGAAGTCTAACGATTACAATACTTCAATTTGGGTGCCTTTTCCTTTGGCGAGCATGGTCGTTGAAAAATCCCCCGAACCGTCAATGCTCAGGATGGCAGCTTCTTCAAACGGCGAGGGAAAAAATGCGCTTCCCAAATGGCTGCGGTGGTGCTCGATGAACCGCAATTTGCCGCGCACCATCTCGACGTCGACAGCCGCTTCGACATGACGAAATTGCTCATGCAGCAGGTTGATATCGTCTTTGTTGGCCGAACGCTGGCTCCAGAGGGACTTCGCGATGAGCGGGTACTTCAGGACAAAAGCCGCTTTGTTTAGCTTCTTCGCAGATGGATCTCGGCCAATGGTAATGGCGGTGACCTCCTTGAGCGTACATCCGACTTCGCCTAGGCAAAACTTAATGGCCTCGGAAGGGAATCCTGCCCAGTGCTTGATGCGCCGAAAGCGTTCCTCTTCTGTCGCCGCCACGAGCACGCCATCTACGAAAATTGCTGCCGAAGAGTCGGCGTGGTAGGCATTTAATCCAAGTATGATTTCTTTCACTTCTTCTCGTTTTTCATTTTGGGATTGAATCGCTGCACCGGTTGCGCTTGATCATCTCCCAAGTCCAAAACCGTATCGCATTGCTCAGCCAAGCTCATGTCGTGGGTGATGAGCAGAACATTTGTGCCGGAGTTCGCCCGCTGCCGCAACAACTCAAATACAGCATCGCGTTTCACGCCATCCAATGCACTTGTCGCTTCGTCCAAAATCAGCACGGGGCGCTCGATGCGCAATGCCCGCAGAATAGCGAGCCGCTGTTGCTGTCCGCCACTGAGGTTGTTTCCGCCTTCCAGCAATTCGAAATCCAAGGGCGTCTCGCCGAGGCAATCGGTCAAATCCAGCCGCTCAATTAGTCGATTTACCTCTTCTTCATCCACCGTCATGTTCGGCACCCGCATGGTCAGGTTTTCGCGCACACTGCCATTGAAAAGGAATGGCTGTTGGCTGAGGTAGCCGATAATGGCGAGCCAGGCTTTCAATGGAATGTCTGTGTGTAC
>CAXDQP010000189.1:0-4566 GCA_963991335.1 uncultured Flavobacteriales bacterium | reverse complement strand
GTTTTACGACTGAGCATGTTGCTTTTCTATTGGGGTTCGAAATTAAGACAACTTTGGCATTGTAGCAGCAGAATCGTGGAACTTAACAGCAGCAAGGCTTAATTCCAGCATCCGTAAATCCATCGGAAGAGCAGGCGACCCGCACCTACACCCAATCCATCAGCAAGCATATCACCAAAACTTGTGGTTCGGCCTTCAAACCATATTCCCTGTGCAAATTCCAAGCCAAAACCATACATCACGAGGACTGCTGCCGCAAACCATTTGTATTGCCTAACGGAACCCGACTTGCCTAGTGCGATGAAAACGCTCAAACTCAAAAACATGAATATCATCAAGTGAATCAGCTTATCCATGTGCAATTCCCCGAGCCAATTGGATTGTGGCAAATCCTTCCCGGGTATGGCATGCAACCCGAGGATGAGCAAGGCCCATAAAACGGGCACTACGGCATGCCGCAATTGGAATTCCCCGGCCACACCCGATTCATTGAGGTCTCCCCTCATAATTCCTTTCGCATTAACCGATTAGAGCAGCATATGCTTCTGCCGTCATCAAACCCTCGAATTCTTTCGTATCCGTGATTTTCATTTTGATGATCCAGCCTGTGCCATAGGGATCGTTATTGACCGCCTCGGGAGTGTCTTCTAGCGCCTCATTGAACTCGGTGACCACACCGGACAGAGGGCTAAACAAATCGCTGACGGTTTTCACGGCTTCGATGGAACCAAACACTTCCTCCACAGCCACCTCTTCGTCCACGGTTTCAACTTCGATAAAAACAATGTCCCCAAGCTCACCTTGGGCATAATCAGTGATTCCAATGGTAGCGGTATCCCCGTCCAAACGCACCCATTCGTGCTCTTTGGTGTAGCGCAAATCTTGCGGAATATTCATGGCTTATTGATTCAAATTGAAGCGCAAAGCTACTCCAGAACGAATATTGGACGTAGCAAATGATGTCGATATATATGGACTCGTAATTTGATGGTCGTAAAAAGCACGCATCGTTACTTTGTCCGACACTTCGAGGTCGGCAGACATTTTAATGGAAATCAAATTCTGACCTGCGGTCACTTGATTTTGCCGCTCTTCCATCTTTCGAATGATGGTGCGGTTGTCTCGGATGTTCAGGTCCGCACGAAGCACCAAGTCCGTCTCCTTCAACATCTTGACGGGCAGCTTGCCGTACGTCTTGATGAAGGGGTTAGGGACATCTTTAAACTTATAACCAAACCCAACAACCAACGCGTTACTCTTCGTTTCGGTGATCTGGAAATTGGTCAGACCAAATGCGACGTTTCGATCGCGTTTCAACTCAACCTTCAACTGCGGTTCATTTTCCGCTTCTGTGTTGAACGTCATGTCCACGCCCACTAAGGGTGAAAGCTGTTCACTGAGGCTCACGACGTTGAATTGTCTTTCTGAGATGAAATTGCCGAACTCACTCTGATCAATGGCCGTCGGGTTGCCAAATTCATCTTCTTGGAAATTCAAGTTGGTGATGTAATTGGTAGTCAGTGTTGATCGGTAACTATGGCTCAGGTTGAACCGCTTGAAATATTGCTTGAAAAACGGATTCTTGGTAAGGCCATCGTAGGTGACACGCCAGTTTGGGGCAATAGGTGTATCGAACACATCCAGTGGAACATTTTCTGCGTCCACGCCGAGGTAGGCCGCAATAAACGCCGGAATCGTAACGTCCTGGCTGGTGCCCCCAAACCCGGCATAGTACCCTGTGTTTTCCGGCGCATCCAACTGATACGTCACATCATTGAGGCGCTCGGAAACCTTAATTCGGGCTTGCTTGATGAAGTAATCCCAGGTATCCGAATTGAATTCATCTTCTACATCGTCTTCTACGAATGCAGTGTTCCAACTCATCACGGTGGCCGAGAATTGGCCTGTTTCGTTCGGCGAATCGTAAATAAACTCCCCAAAGTCCTCATCATACCGGAAGAAACTGGTGTAATTCTGTGAGACGTTGCGGTTGGCCGTGAGTTCGATTTTCAGGTATTTGATCGGCTCCAAGTTCGCACGAACATTGAAGGTCTCCTGGTAGGTTTGCGAGTATTGCTGGTTCTGAACGGCATCCGATTGCAACCATCCTTGTTCAGCAAATTCTGTAGCAAAGTCTCGGACTTGGTCCCCTTGCCAATTCGTGTTTTGATGGCCGAGTAAGAATTCCGGTCCTGGCGCCAAGAATTGACTATCAAACCCTGCAAATCGCGCTTTCTGGTTGTAGCCGGGCAAAAGTATTCCTTCATTCCGAGTCATGGATCCAGAAACGTTCTGCACACTGGCAAGCAGACGCACCAGCGTCGCCAATGGATTCAGTTCAAATTTAATTTTTTCCTCTTCGTCTGCATTGCCAAATCCATCGCGATCCTCATTCCTTACTTCCCGTGCACTCGGAGCACGCCGTGGTGGATTCAATAAGTCTTTTACCCCTGGAATTTTGTTGTACAGGTTAGAAAAATTGGCCTGCGCGTTCAAACTGAGGTTGCGGGAATTTTGAATCGTGTTTCCAATGCTGTCCTGGGAAAATGGCGCCCGATCCCATCGGAAAGATCCCTGATAGCGAACATCACTGGATATGAAGTTCACGAGTGGAAGCTTATCGAACGGCAGCTTATAGGACCCGGTAATATTGTGATTGTACGTGGTGATTTCCCCTGCGTATTCAAGGTTGCGAATGACAGAATCACGGTACAATTGATATCCTTCAGCATCTTCTCGGTTGATTTCGCCCGCCGGTTCACCCACAAGGGCCTGCGCTTGCCCGTTGTAATCAAACTTCAACGCCTTCGTCAAATCGTATTTGAGCGCATACGTGCGATCCCAACGCCAGGTCTTCATCACCTGCGTATTGATGAGCAGATTGGTCTCCACACCGAGCAATTCCTCCGTATTGTTTCGAACCCTACTCGCCTCGTATATTCGATTCATCTGGGAACCAACGGTGAATTGCTTCAGCCCGAGGTAAAAATTGAAGTCCGTCAACCACTTCATGAATTCCAACTTGCGCAAGAATCCAATCTTCCCGAATGGCTTGAAATTTTTGGGGGAATGTGAGAAATTGTAATTCAAGCCTCCACGGTACTCCCGGTTCAATCGAAACTCCGTGTTTACGTCGCGATTGAATGATTCGATGTAGGAGAAATTTCCGGTGAAATTCCCGGGATCTAGCATCTTGAGCAATCCGATTTGGCTGCCGCCGCCTGACTTACCGCCGCGGGCAGAGCCGCCGCGTGCGGAGCCACCTCCCGCTCCCCCTTTGCCACCCGCGTCCTTGCCTCCACCTTCTTTGCCCAAGCTTCCACGACCGCCCGCCGCAGCACCTTCACGCTCTCGGTTTCGATCGCGCGATGCACCTCCGTTCTTGCCACCAAAATGGGGGTCAATCTTGATGCTACTGAAGTTGATCGATTTGAGCTGGTCAATCGTTTTCGCATTGTCTCGCCGCTCCGCCGAAAGACCCTCCTGTTGGGCCATTTCAATGTCCGGCGACAGAGGATCGAACTGGGGAGTGGAAACCTGTTGCGAATACCCCAGATACATGGGTAGGGTAAGCCCCAGTTTCTTCGGCAATAATTTGCCCAACTGAATGGTGCCCGAGGCATCGATGCCTTGAATGGTTTCGCGCAGACGATCTTGGATACGCTGCTCCAGCCCTCCAAAACCAGGTGTCGACATATTGGCCGCCACCGAGATATTTCCCAGGTCCGCCAACTTTGCATTCATTTGAGCCGTGGCAGCCCAACCGCCTTGCTGATTGAAATCGGCCAATCGCATCTCATTCACCCAAACCACGGCACACTTTTCCAAACCATCATCGTTTGCCGTGAAGTCGTTTTCATCCTTGTCCGGGTTGCGCACCCCCACCATGACCATGACTACATTGGCCAAGTTTGGATTTCCCTTTACCGCCAAGCGCGCATTGCTTTCCGAGTCCATTGCGGCATATTCATCAAACAGGGGATAGCCTTGTGGACGTTCAATCTTCAGATTCTGAAGCTTCCGGAACTCGATGTCAATGTTGTTCTCTTCTGGCCAGATCAGATCTTCGTCACCGGTGTTCCACGGTGTCGTTTTTAATGGGATTTCGTACTCGTAATAGTTCGACTCAAAGTCGTTGCCCAAACGAACGAAGCACGTCACATCGTCGTCATTCAATACCTGATTGTTTGGGCCTGCTTCAGCGTGCACATACATGCGGAGCCGCTTGTACATCCGCATGTCAAAATTGATGTTGCGGTAGGCTCCCCGTGCATCTCCATCTGCCAAATCACACACCGCCATCTCCAATGACTGCTCATTCAATCGGCGCTGGTTTGCAGTACACACATCAATTTCACGGATGATTCCAGGTGGTGTCACGTAAGGAATAGGTTCTCGATTTCCGTTCTCTTCGATGTTCACCGCACTGATATTGAAAACCGTCGCAGATGGATCGTCTGGCTCAATTTCCTGCGGACCCGCCAAGGAATTCAGGTAGCGGCGCCATTCACCTCGAATCAATACCAAGCGTGCAAAACGCAACGTAACAGGCACGGTCCACCCCAT
>CAXDQP010000188.1:0-4567 GCA_963991335.1 uncultured Flavobacteriales bacterium | reverse complement strand
CAGCACTTCTTTGAAGAGGCGAAAGCGTACGAAACCCACAACCTTCTGCCGGCACCCTCTCCCAGGGACTTGCGGATGGAAGCGATGCGCGGTCTCTTCGATGGATCGTTGCGGCTTTTCGTTCATGCGGAGGATGTTCGGCAAATCACGGAAGCGGTCCACTTCAAGCGAAAAATGGGCATTGAGCACCTCGTGATTGTGGGCGGATATGACGCACCGTTGGTCGCTGACTTGTTGCGCGATAACGAGGTTGCAGTCATGGTTAAGCGGGTGCATACACTGCCACGTTTTGCCGAGGATGATGTGGATATGCCGTACCGACTGCCAAAACTGCTGGAAGATGAAGGCGTCTTGTATTGCCTACAAAATGCCGGAGACATGGAGCACATGGGAACCCGAAACTTACCGTTTTACGCCGGCACGGCTCACGCCTATGGCTTGACGTATGAGCAGGCGGTGCAGAGCATCACGCTGAGTGCAGCGCGCATATTGGGTGTTGACGATTTTTGCGGAAGCTTGGAAAATGGAAAGGACGCCACGCTCTTCATTTCAGAGGGTGACGCCCTTGACATGCGGACCAATTATTTGACACAAGCATTCATCCAGGGCCGAACCATTGATCTGGACAACCGGCAACGTCAGTTGTATCGAAAGTATCAAACCAAGTACGGAGCGCCCATATTGGATTGAATGCGATCCATTCGAATCAATTGATTTGGACGTAGGCTTCTTTGGGCGATTTGATTTCAAATCGGAAGGTTCGTTTTTCGACAGACCCGGCCTCCACTTGGAGGTCCCATAGGACTCGTCCCGAATCTTTTTCAACTGTGGCTCCATCAATCTTCAATCGATTGATTTCGATGTCTTCATTGCTGGCGATGGGCAATTGATCGTCAACTTGAATGTGTATCGGGGCTTGCTTTCGATTGGTAATCGTAAACAGATACTCCCGCAGTTGCTCGCGCTTGCCGCTGATTAAACTTGTACGGTCCTCGCGAGCAGTGCGTTTTTTGCGCACTTGAATGGCGGGGTCAGGACCCAGCGATATGGACAAGGTATCTTCAGCAAAGTCCAATTTGAGCTGGCTTTCTCCCACGTAATCGTCTTCAAAATAAATGTGCATGCGGCCATTGATCAAGTCGAGTTCTTCCCAATCGCTAAAAAGTGCAGTGAGGTACACTTGTTGATCCAATTTGGGAGTGCATTGGTAGAGGTAATCCACGGGCAATCGGTGTTCCAAAACACGGACGGCGTGGGGTTTACCATCCGCAGGAATCGAGTACCGAGCTTCGACATCAAACCGTGTTTGGGTCGGGTTGTGTTGAATGGTCACCGGCGCGTAGTTCATTTCGTCTGGGGTGTCAAAACTGGCCCGCCGACGGGAACGTGGCGAGAAAAGCGCTTCCCGCTCGTCTTCCTCCGCAATGGTAACCTGAGAGAGCATTTCAATGGCTGGCGTAAGTGCAATATTCATGACAGGATCGCTGATGTTGATGCTTTCCACGGAGTGCCCCATCGAACTGCAATGCACCTGACTCACCCCTTGAGGAACCGCAAGCGAATAGAAGCCATTGACATCTGTGGTTGCGGCATTGGATCCTGCGGCGACACGAGCACCGATTAGGGGTTGGCCGTTTGCATCGAACAATTGACCGCGAATTTCTCGAACATTGGGGGTGTAGGGTTGAGATTTGAGCCATGCATTGGCGTTTGCTGGGCGCGCTTGTGCATTTGAATAGCCTCGAAGCGTTCGCGAAAGAATACCGAGGCTTGCATCAGACGCTCGAGATCCACACCGCTGTCTTTGACCGTAAATCCCTGGTTGTTTAGGAGCAGTTGTTCTTCTTGATTGAAGATTAATTTTCGCGCTTCGATGGGACGGATCTTTTTCTGAAGTTCATTGCTTTGCCGTTGCAGTTCTTGAATGCGATTGGCGGTACTCCCTCCACTTAAAGTATCGGTTTGGTAACGGTGAGAGATGCTTAAAACTTGAAATTCGCCGTCCCCGGTCAGGCGCAATTGTGCGGGGTCAATGCTCGTGTTGAGCCCGGAAAACAGTACGGTTGTCAACCCAGCAGTTAATTCGACGGTTGAGATACGCTCGACTTGAGCTCCTTGTTGATAAACCACAACGTGATCAATTTCAGTGGGCAATGTTTGCGATTGCAAGGATGAGTTTGACCGAGGAGATCGTTCGCTTGCATTGCCGTCCATTGGTAAGGTTGTGAGGAGGGCGATGAGGATGCTACTCGCAAGTTGAGCAGAGAAGGAGGAGAAAGGTGTGTGGATATGACGCATGGTGACTCGGGATTTTGGTTCAATCCCTCTCATCCAAGGAGCATGCCAATTTTGCCTTCGGCGCTAAAATCCAATCTTGGTGCGCACCCGTTGCAAGACGGGTTGAGCGATTTCACGAGCCCGTTCCGCTCCTTTGGCGAGTTCGGCATCGAGCATGGTTTTGTCGCTCATCCACCGATTGAAATCATCACGTTCCTGGGCAAAGCCGTCAACAAGCGCATCCAAAAGATCCTTTTTGGCATGGCCCCATCCGTATCCGCCGGCACGGAGTTTTTCAGCCATCGCATCGGCATCAGAAGCACTCGCTACGAGCTGGTACAATTGCCACACCACCGAACCGTTGGGTTCCTTTGCATCTTCCAGTGGAGTCGCATCGGTGATGATGTTTTTGTTGATGTGTTTTTTCAGGGTGTTTGGCGCATCGAAAATATTGATCGTATTCCCCTTAGACTTGGACATTTTTTCTCCGTCCACGCCTGGAATCAGTTGCGTTTCTTGCCGAATCATTTCTTTCGGAACCACAAACGTTTCGCCCATTTTATGATTGAATCGACTGGCGACATCACGGGTCATTTCCAGGTGTTGCAATTGGTCTTTGCCCACTGGAACGTAATCGGCATCGTACAGCAAAATATCTGCTGCCATGAGCATGGGGTACGAGAAAAGGCCACTATTGACATCCTCCAACCGGTCGGACTTGTCTTTGAAACTATGGGCGAGGGTCAACCGCTGATAAGGGAAGAAGCAATTCAAATACCACGCGAGCTCGGTGACCTCCGCCACGTCGCTTTGCCGATAAAAAACGGACCGTTGGGTATCCAGGCCGAAGGCAAGCCATGCCGCGGCCACCGCATAGGTGTTGTCGCGAAGGTCAGAGCCACCTTTGATTTGTGTCAAGGAATGCATGTCTGCAATGAACAGAAAGGATTCGTTGTCAGCTTGGTGTGCCAAATCAATGGCAGGTCGAATGGCTCCCAATAGATTTCCCAAGTGGGGAGCGCCTGTGCTTTGAATGCCGGTGAGAATGCGTGCCATACCCTACAAATTTAAGGGTAGACCCCGTGTCCACCTTCCGAGAAATGACTGGAATTGTGAACCAATTCATTGGCAGGGACGAATTGAGCGCGGAAGGCGTCTGCCCACAAGGTGTCTGGGCGATTGCCAAACCCCACAGCAAAGCACTGCAATGCGGCAGGCAGCGTTTCAATCGGATAGCGCAAGTTCGCTCGGGTCCAACCGTTCGCGTGATCACCGGATGAAGCAACAGGGATTTGCCTCACCCATTGAGCGGACCCATCGTCCCATTGGGCTTCCATGACCCATTCAAACTGCAGATCGTCTCGACCTGCATGCGCTGAACCATGCCAAAACCAACAGCTCACTTCGATTGTTTTTCCTTGCCAAGTGGAATCAGGATGCAGCGATGCAATGCGGGTGTATTCATTGCTGAAGCCTTTTTTCGCACCAGAACCTTCCAATGCAAATGGAATCGGTTGTTCGTCCAATCCGTTGAACGCAATGTCGGATTTGCCTTCCAATGGCATGGCCCATGGTTCGGATTCTGCGTCTTTGATGAGCCATTCACCAAGTTTCATCGTTCGGACACTGGGGTGGTCTGTTGGCTGCGCACGACGCCACAATGACCAATCGTCCTGCAACCAGGTGGATGGATCGTCGCAGGCATACAGCAAGATGACCTTCTGTTCGTCAGAGGGTCGAAATTCCTCTCTCAACGCGCGAGATAGACCGGGATGGGACATCCATTCGACCAAAAGTCGGGATTCGGGAATGCTTGTTCGGGTTAAATGGGTGGCGGTGGTGGGCAGACCGCTGTGGAAAGCAGAGGCCAAGGTTTTCCGATGGGCTTGCACCGTGCCTGCTCGCCCGACGCATTCACTTCCCATTTGAAACCAGGGAACGGGATGAATGGCCGCCGCTTCTGTGCGTTCCGCGATATCGATAATTGATTGGATTTCGGCGTCAATTGCCGCAAAGCAATTGGGTTGAATCGCCATTTCGTGGTTGCACTCTTCTTGCATCCAGAAGGCGTCCAGAGCGAAAAGCAAAACAAAGGCCCAAGGAAGCCAGCGCAATGGGCGATGGTTTGATGCGAATTGAAAGCAAGAATAGGCAGCCATGACAGGGATGGTCCAAGCGGCTACCCAGACGAACCGCCCAATCGCTCGAAATTGCATGAAAAGGGTCCATTGCTCGAGCCATTTGTTCTTGCCCGTGAGAAAGGGTTCTCCAGCACCTACCGCATACAACG
>CAXDQP010000187.1:0-4639 GCA_963991335.1 uncultured Flavobacteriales bacterium | reverse complement strand
GAATACACCTTCAACTTCAATAGCGCTCAGAATACCGTCGTCATCGAGGGATTCGGAGCGTACATTGGTTTGCCAAATAAGACGGAAAACGGCGATAGCTATTTGCCAACGGCAACTCGAACGTACACCATCTTCAACATGGAAGAGGGCGATATCGCGGACAAAATGGATGTTGCGATTGTGAACTTGGCAGACGGATCCGCGTGGAACTTCTACCTGAAGAGCTACCACAATCCGGCCGATATTCCGCCGATTCCTGTTTCTTCTCCAATCGCTGGTTTCTCATTCGTAAAGGATGGCAGCACCGTAACTTTCACAAATACCTCCGCGAACGCCACTTCGTACGAGTGGAACTTTGGTGACGGTGGGTTCAGCACGGAAGAAAATCCGGTATATACCTACTCAGCAGATGGAGATTACACCGTGACGTTGACGGCAATGGATGACGACATGTTGAGCGATCAAACGTCACAAGTCGTGTCCATCAGCTCTGCGGTCTTTACGGCAGCCGATTTGTCCAGTGCAGAAGGAAAAACATGGAGACTCGATGGCGAGAGTTCATACTATGTTGGTCCTGGTCAGGGCAGTAGCGAATGGTGGGGCGGCATAGATGCCGCTGGTGTCATTGAGCGCGCATGCCAATTGGATGATGCATTCATCTTCTTCGATGATGGCACATTCGAAATCGCAACCCAGGGCCAAGTATGGGCTGAAAGCTACATGGGAGGCGCCAACGAATGTTTGGATGATGCAGCACTCGCAGCTCCATTCGATGTGTTCGGTTCAGGCGTGCATTCATTCACAGCGACGGACACTGAAATCACAGTGGACGGACTCGGTGCATGGATTGGTTTCAACAAGGCATACAATGGTGGTGAGTTGAACAACGAAGGCACAGGCACACCTGCTTCTTCCATCACCTATGAAGTGTTCGAATACAGCAACAATGACGGAATTGAGCGTGTGACCGTAACGGTTGACTACGGCGAATTCCCAGGTGAAGCGTATTGGACAATGCGCATGATCGCGGAATAAGCATTTATAACATTCTGAATGAAAGGGAATCGGTCAAGGACCGGTTCCCTTTTTTGATTGCAATCCAGCAGTTAAAGCGTCGATCCATGAAATGCGCATCAATCACAGATGGGAAACCAAGGCAACTTGGTTTTCGGTCCACGCGATGGATTTCGTGCCTTGAATTACAAGGTCCTAGGGTTGGCCGGCTGTCATGATTGCACGCGCGCGCTCAATGATGTAGAACATTTCCCCGCCAATCTCCTTGGATCGTTCTTGGTAGATGCGGGACTCTTCTGCGGTTCCATCGCTGATTTTCGGGTCCACGTAGGGCAGCGAAAAGCGCGCATCTGCGCCAGAAACGATTGGGCAAGCTTCATTGGCCTCATTGCAGACCAGGATGGCCGCGAACCCACTTTGAGGATTCGACGGGTGGGCATACGGCTTGCTAAACACATCGAAAGGTGGCTGCCCAGATTGAAGTTGAATGCGATAAATGGGGTTTTCCCGATCGGTGTTTTGGCTCAGCTCAACACCTTGGGTGCGGAGTGCTTCAGCAGCACTGGGGTACAATGCCGTGCCTTCTGTGCCGCCGCTCCATGTCCGCAGATTATCGAATTCGTATTGCCAAGCAGCTGCCTGAAGCCACACCTGACCCAAATGGCTCCGTCGACTGTTGTGGGTGCAGATGACCGTAATGTCGATGCTTGCCGCAGAGGATTGCGATGCAATCCATTGCGCCACGTGATCCAGCGCCTGCAGTCTGCGTGTGCTGACTTGCTTGGGAACGTTCGAAGCCCGCGTTTGAAGTTCCAGTAGTGTTTTTTCCAAAAGACTCATGGCTAAGATTGTGTGTGATTTGGAGTGGTCGCTGCCGTGTGAACGATGACCGCAATGGGACAATCGGTCGCATGCGCGCCGGACAGGTAACCTGTGCTGACCAAAAATTCGCGGGTGATTTCAGCCCCTGTGAATTTGAACGTTTGTTTGAATAGCCTCACCCATTGGTGCAGCTCGAGTTTTCCATGTTCATCGAGCCAACCCTTGAAGGAACCAAATTCCAACTGCAGTGCTTCGACTTGCTGCGCATTGTAAATGACCGCCGCGATTTTGGCGCGGTTGCGCACGATTCCTGCATCGCCTAACAAACGGGCCACATCTTTCGCATCATAGGCAGCTATTCGTGCAATGCGATAGCCGTCAAAGGCCTTTTTAAAATTGGCCTGCTTATTCAGAATGGTCGTCCAGGATAGCCCTGCTTGGTTGATTTCCAAGATCAGCCGACCAAACAATTCGTCATCGGAATGCACTGGAAAGCCGTATTGGGTGTCGTGGTAATGCCGGTGGACACTGTCTGCTGATAAGGTGGCGACATGCGCACAGTAGGAGGCAGAGGACGGTTCACTCGCAGCCATATTCGTTGGATTCGATTAACATTCTTGGCCAAATGCACCGAGGAATTGAAGGAGATCTGCGGTGGTGACAATGCCATCTTGGTTGATGTCTTCCGGACAAGAATCCACGCAATCCCCAAACAAACAAGTGCCGTCATCCCAGTTAGCGTCCGCATCAAAATTGGTCGCATCTGCGTACATGCAGCCGCCGCCGGGTGTCTCGGGATTCAAGGGACAATGTTCGGGCGGGAACAAGCATGATCCGTCTTCAAAAGCGGCATTGGGGTCGTAATTGCAGGCAGAGGTATACGTACACCCACCGTATTCAATGATTGGACAAGCGAGCATGCAATCATCCATGGAATCGTAGAATGCCTCAGCGTAATTGATGGCTCCTACTTGAGCACCGCAGCCGCTGATGGAGGAGCAATTGCCGTTGATGATGCCAACGCCCATGACCATATCACAAAATCCGAAGTCAACCCCAGCCAAATCCGTGCAGGGTTCCACATCGATCAAATTGGGTTGAATAGTTAAAGTTGCCGTTTGACTGACGCTGTTTCCGCATCCGTCAGTCGCCATGAATGATACCGTCACAAAGAGGATTTCCTCGCACGTGATCCAAGGGATGGCGTCGAAATCATTGCTCCAAGTCACCGTATTGCAGGCGTCTTGGGCCGTTGCGCCTGCAAATGAGTCAGCCCAATCAAACATGGTCGCTTCGGCTTCCATTGGGTCTGAGCAGCCGATGGTCATGTCCATGGGCGGATTGATAATGACGGGTGGTGTGGTATCCACTACGTCGATTTGTTGGGTGTCTGAAGTAGAATTTCCGGAGGGGTCGGTGGCGGTGAACGTGCGAATGTAACTCACCGTTCCGGCGCACGGTCCAGCAATGGATTGCGTCGATTCGGTTAATTCGACCGATCCACTATTGTCACTGGCAGTTGCCGCTTCAAATTCGAATGAGTCACCACACTCAACGACCAAGTCATCCGGTACGTTGAGGGAAGGCGGGATGTTGTCGCCATTTGAACAAGGACCGGATGTCCAGGAAGTCACTCCGTCAGTCACCTGAGCCAAACATGAATTGTCATAGGTCACGTTATTGCAGCCACATACCGGTGCGTAGATGGACGGACAAAATGCGGTGGGATCGATTAGACTCGGATCGATGCAATCCTCCTGCGCCGACAATCCTTGAGCAGAAAATACCAAAATAACGAAAGCAATGGCCACCCGATACGGTGAGGATGAAAAGTGAGTCATGGTATGATTTTTTCCAATTTAAGCAAAATCAAACAGGGCATTGCAAAGGAATCGTTAAGGCGCAAGCCATTTGCCCGGCAATTCCGTACTAACTTTCCCCCATGCGAAAGAAGGTTTTATTGCTGGGTTCAGGTGAGCTGGGGAAGGAATTGGTGATTGCCTTTCAACGATTGGGCCAATATGTGGTTGCGGCCGACGCCTATGCTGATGCGCCTGCGATGCAAGTAGCGCAGGAATCAGAGGTGATTAATATGCTCGATGGCGATGCCCTGGATGCAATTGTAGCAAAACACCGACCTGATATCGTAGTGCCTGAGGTGGAGTCGATCCGCACCGAACGGTTCTACGATTATGAAGCCCGTGGAATACAGGTGGTGCCATCGGCTCGTGCGGCAAACTTTACGATGAACCGCCGGGCGATCCGAGATTTGGCCGCACAAGAGTTGGGGCTGAAAACGGCTCCTTACCGATACGCTACCTCATTTGAAACGCTCAAAGCGGGAGCAGAAGCAGTGGGGATTCCATGTGTTGTCAAACCGTTGATGTCGAGCTCAGGGAAAGGCCAATCGGTCATTCGCTCAACGGCAGACATCGAAAAAGCTTGGCAGTATGCCCTTGAGGGCTCTCGGGGCGATTTGGCCGAGGTGATTGTAGAATCATTCATTGACTTCGATTACGAAATCACTTTACTCACCTTGACGCAAGACAAGGGAGAAACCTTGTTTTGCCCGCCGATTGGCCACCGGCAAGAACGAGGCGATTACCAAGAGAGCTGGCAGCCGGCGGCAATGGAATCATCTGCACTGATCACGGCGCAGGAAATGGCCGCTGCGGTGACGGATGCATTAGGAGGCAGTGGCATTTGGGGCGTTGAATTTTTTGTCAAACGGGCGAATAAGCTGTCTCTTATACACATCTCCGAGCCCGCGAGACCAGAGAGGATAGCGTATGCCGTCTTATGC
>CAXDQP010000186.1:0-4709 GCA_963991335.1 uncultured Flavobacteriales bacterium | reverse complement strand
GTTCCTCCCCGTTGCACGGTACAGACCGTTTGACCAACCCTTGGTTGGTAAAACGCATAGACCGGCACCATCCGCTCGTGCTTCGAACATCAATTGCCCCGAAACGGCGCTGAACACACGGACCGTTGAGCCTGGCATCCACCCCCGTATTGTTGCCGCTTCATTGGCGGGGTTTGGAAATCCATTCAATTGGGAGTCCATGGCCTCAATCACGCTTTCCGGCTGCGCCAAATCGTACAAAATAATATCGTCCAGTGCCGCCTCAATGAGGGAACCACCGTCTAGATATTCACCAAGCGTTGTGCTGTCAGAGGCGACAAACCGCATTTGAAAAGCATCGGTAGGCTCGATTACATCCGCTACACGGAAGGCCATTCGACGCCATGAGATATCCTGTTGAAGGGTGTTTTCAAGGTATTGCCATGAGGATCCACCATCGTTTGAAATCTCCACTTGCCACCAATCCGATGCTGGATTTGCGCCCGACGCGGGTGCATTGGTATACCAGCGCCAGTAGGTCATAACAGGATCCTCAAATGACGTCAAGTCAATGATGGGAGAGACAAGGGTTGTCTTTCCTGCATCTACGTCGTTCGCGCCGATGCCATCATTGACGCCCGGGTTAAGTCCGGTAATGAACGCATACCCCGCAAGGCCAATGGTGTGATCCGATGTTGGTGCCACGATGGTCGAAGGATCGTTCATTTCAGCATATGACCCCACTGGAATGGACTCCTCCCAGGTACCCGTAGTGGCGTTGTCAATGCCGGGAAGTCCTGTGGTCCAACCACCAAAATCAGAATACTCATCCGAATCATTAATGAGCATTGGTTCCACTCCGATGAGGACAAAATTGGGCAAATTGGGATAGGGCGCATTGGCCGCTGCGAATGGCGTTACCGCTGCGATGCCACCAAAGTCATCCGTGATGCCCATGTAGTAGGCGACCACACTGCCCTCATCCTGTGCAGGAATGGAAGCCGTAAATGTGGATGTCCCCTCTTCGTTGTTCATCTCTACCTCCGTCCATTCACCCCCGGCTTCCGTTTGGTACCACTGGCGCACCGCATCAAAATATAGATTGTAGGGGAAAACGATGTCTGTTTCAGCTTCAATGACCAACGTTTCCTCTGCCGGGGCAAATTCGACCGGCGCATGATCAATCTCCGCATAGGAGAAGACGGAAATGCCATGAATGTCGAAGCCTTCTACAATGGCTGCTGCATTCGGCGTGCCGTTGCTCAAGTCGCCGTCATCGTCATCTGCTTGCAGCGCATCGATCAAAACATCCGTGTAGGCCTGTCCTTCGTTTCCATTTTGAACGGTCGCTTGGAGTCCCGGGTACGCATCGATGAACAAGGCCATCGTCGCATCCCAATCACCACCCATCAATAAATGGGTATCGTACCAAGCCCCGCAAATGATCTCGCCATCGGCATGAACTTCCCCGACCAAATCTTCGGGATACACCTTTGGCTCTGCATCATACTTGCGAATGCCGTCTTCGTTGTCCGTGTAAAATCCTTTTCCTATTTCGGCGATGTCACCCAAACTCATGGCCCAAAAATCGGCATAGCCTTCGTTCATGGCGCCATTATTGAAACCAGCACCGAGCGAATTGTAGTAGTAGTCATTGATTCCATGGCCGTATTCGTGCCAAACCACATCTGCAATTAAGGAAGTAGGATTGCATCCACCTCCGGTATCGTAAAAATTGACACTGATGCCATCATAGAAAGCGTTGCACTCCCCTTCTACGTCAATATTCGTGGTCATTGAAAAGTCCAAGGCCGTGAAATTCGGCATGTACGATTTCATGTGCTCATGAATCAAAGAGACCGAACGATACGCTGAGCGTTCTTTGACATTGCCCAGGTCATCGAGGTTCAAATCGTTGTAGCCGTCTTCGAACTGAACTCCTACCTGTGGTGTTGTGCCGTTGGTGTATACCGTGCTCCACGATCCTGAGAGTTCCACCAGCGTGAACTGGGATCCAGATGCGCTGCTGATGAAGCCACCGTCCACATCCGTTGTCACCGCTCCGCCGTCAATGGGCAAAAACAACATTGGCAACGGCATTTCTACGGACGCTTCGTACGGATACATTTCATTGATTGTGGACTGAACCACACCGCTAATGACCAGCGCCTCAGCCGGTCGGTCCAAGCCCATTCGCTTCACAACACGTTCCGGCTTGGAATCCGATGCCGGCATGCTGACACGGCCATCGATGTGCACGACCCGATTTTGACGCATCAAGACTTCACCGCTATGAATATCCACCCAAGTTTCGTATCGACGTGGAATGGCTCCAACCCGTCCATTGACAAATACCGTTTGGACCAATCGCCAGTCCAACAATTCTTGGTCACCTGTTAAGGGAACCAATCGCATGGTGCCCATTTCTGGAGTGCTCCACTCATCGAGTTGCACTCCTGCAGAAGCCGCTTCTTGGATGGCCATCCCGCTCAACGCATCACCATCAGGCATCTCAACATCGCGGTACCAGTCTGCTCCCCACATGACCAGTTGGTCGTTCCACCATTTCGTTACAATTTTACCGCCTTCTACGGGAATTCCGTCAACATTTTGTTGCGCGAAGGCCCACTGGTGCCGTCCCGTGGTGGTTTGCGTGGTCCATTCTCCTTGGAATTCCACCCCGAACAATGCCAGGTCGTTCGCAACAAAGGAGCTCGCCTTTTGGGCAATGCCCGTGCCCGCAATTTCAATTGCCGGACCAAAGGCCCGGTGCGGCAAACCTGTCCGCGGACTCATGATTGAACGCCATTTCGGGTGATTCAAAGACCAATCTGCCCATTCCGACTGATTTCTCAATATTGCCTGTTGTTGTTCTTCGGGCATTCCATCTTTGACATCCAAGCGAACCTCAAATGGGTCAATGGAAAGCGATGGTGTATGAATGGCAAATGGCTCGCCCTGCGCCCAAGCCATGGAAGCGAATGCAATGGTAAAGCAAAGGAAAAGAGTACGATAAATCATGGTGCTTGTTTTCAAATGGTTGCGATGGTCACTGCAAATAAAACCACTTGTTTCGCATCTTTGTTGCTATCGATGGAAAAAGTTTCAAATACCGCTCTAGGATTCGCACTTCTGTGCTTAGGATACACTCTCTCAGGCTGCAACCGTGGTCTTCAATCCCCAGAAGAGCTCATTTGGAATGAACACCGAGCCCCGGATTATTCAAATGCAGAAGAGTGGGCGGCACTTCCAGGCCGCGAGGACACTGCGGACGAGCTTCCGAAAAACTTACCGGAAGATGCTGCTGTTTACGATGAAGAGGAATTGCCCGTTGATGTCTTCTTCATTTATCCCACGCAATATTTCGAAGGCGAATGGTGGAATGCCTCATTGGACGACGAGGCAATCAATCAAGTCACCGATGACTACCCCATGAGGCTTCAAGCAAGCGCCTTTCAAATGGGTGGGAAATTGTACGCCCCGCGGTACCGGCAAGCGCACATTGGCGTATTTACATGGCAAGACAGCACCAGCTATGCCGCCATTGAACTGGCGTATGCGGATGTCAAGGCTGCGTTTCAACATTACCTCAGTTATTGGAACGATGGTCGAAAAATCATTCTGGCAGGCCACAGCCAAGGCAGCTGGCACATGCGCTGGTTGCTCCAAGAGTTTTTCGATGAACAGCCCCTTCAGTCCAGGCTTGTCGCGGCATACGGACCCGGTTTCGACTGGTATGCTTCAGATTTTAAATCCATCCCCGAATGCACTGCCCCGGATGAGGTGGGCTGCGCTTGCTCTTGGATGACCTATGGAGGCTCATACAAACCGCCTTGGTTGGGCTACAAAAAAGAAGACACCATCTGCGCCCACCCCGTCACCTGGGATCGCTCTGCACCTCGCAACGACCAAACAAAGCACGCAGGAGTGGTGCTTTCTAAAATGAAATTTGCTCACGAGCAAGCGCTTGTGGCGACCATTGATCAAGGTGTTTTGAGCTTGGCGCAACCTGATGTTCCCTTTGGCAAGCAGTTGCAACGCGACAATTGGCACATCGGCGATATCAATCTTTTCTGGATGAACATTCGTGAGAATGCTCGATTGAGGGCAGTGCAGGACATCTGACCGCACTCCAACTCGCCATAGAGTCTTCTTGTAATCTCATAAAAAGTCGACAAAAATTGATAATGTTCTGTTTAGTAGTTTTTTTTGATGTTATTTTATTATCTTTAGACACAACCAATGCAGTTTCGAATGATCAACTTGAAAGACTCATTGCCTCAGCACATGCGTGGGATAATTGTGCTGTGTGCCATTTCCACAATCGTTGGGTTGTCGAGAGTTCAAGCACAAGCCGCATCCGGAAATCCATGCAATGGCATACCGTACAACATTGATGCAGACTGCAATGGCTTGATAAACACGCAAGATTTATTGCTGTTCCTTCCGTATATCGGCTTTGATTTTGATGCGGACATCGATTCATTGAGCCTCGATCTGGAATATGCGAATGACTCGCTGTTTTTATTGAACCTAAGTGGCGCCTTGATCGACGCTGTGGAACTCGGTTTTGCGGATGGACTTAGTGCCTATGAAATTTGGCTCAACCAGGGAAATACTGGGACCATCGAAGAATTCCTTGACAGCTTAATTGGTGACGATGGCCAAGACGTCGCTCAAGGTGCGAACGGACAAGACGGCCTCGACGGCCAAGACGACTCTCCAAGAAC
>CAXDQP010000185.1:0-4726 GCA_963991335.1 uncultured Flavobacteriales bacterium | reverse complement strand
CTACACTAGATCGCTCGTCGGCAGCGTCAGATGTGTATAAGAGACAGCAGTTGGAAAATGGGATTTGCGGGATTTAAATTTTGGGTATGCTTTGGGGCATTATTCGTCATCTATTGGGCTGCGCTTAATTTTCAGTCACGGATCAAATACAGAAACTTGGCACTTCTCATCGGAAGCTACCTATTCTACGCCTCGTGGGATTGGCGTTTCTTAGGCATTATTTTCACCAGTTCCGTCCTTGATTTTCTTGTCGGTCTCCAGTTGGAAAGGGAAAGAGAGCAGTTAAAAAGAAAGCTGCTTTTGGCATCTAGTATTGTCCTAAATCTTGGATTCTTAGCACTTTTTAAATACCATAATTTTTTCATCGACGCCACAGAATCTATGCTTGGCTTATTTGCTCCCGTTTCGTTCAGCCGACTGAATTGGGTGCTTCCTGTAGGTATCAGCTTTTATACTTTTCAAACGATTAGTTATACCGTCGATGTGTATCGCGGAATCATAAAACCGGAACGTGACCCTGTCACTTTCCTGGCCTATGTTTCTTTCTTTCCTCAATTGTTGGCCGGTCCAATTGAGAAAGCAAAAACCTTGATTCCGCAATTTCATCGGATTCATCGATTCGAGTTAGATGTTATGAAAGGTGCGCTTCTTCGAATATTATGGGGTGCCTTTAAGAAAGTTGTGATTGCAGATCGGCTGGCCATTTTTGTGAATCACGCTTACGCCCAACCGGAAGAATTGACTGCGCTAACGGCAATGACGGCAATCGTGTTTTTTGTATTTCAGCTGTACTGTGATTTTTCAGGATACTGTGACATGGCTATTGGAATGGCTCGATTACTCGGATTTGAGTTGAGCGAAAATTTCAAGCGGCCATTGTTAGCTGGGAATATTCGTTCAGTCTATCAGAGGTGGCACATCACCATTCACAAGTGGTTCAAAGACTACGTTTACTTCTCGCTTCCAATTCATAAGAATAATCTTCAGCGCGGATTGAAAGTGCTCCTTGTATTCGCCCTTGCTGGTCTATGGCACGGCTCGGGAATGAATTTTTTATTGTGGGGCCTATTGAATGGACTACTTATTTTTCTGTTAGATCCAGTAATTGATGCTGCGCAGCGATCGGCTTCAATTATCCTGGGCACAGTCAGCAGGGGAATTGGTCATCTGGCTGTCTACTTATCGCTTGTGTTTTTTCGAGCGGAGACGTTGCAAGAAGCAGGAGTTGTTTTTCGTTCGTTTCTTAAATGGAACTATTCCGACTTGGCTGCGATCCCGGAGCATTTCGCTCAGTTTGGACTGCACATAAATGAGATCATAGTCGCAGTTGTATTCATCCTGATTGTCCTTTTGGTTGAATGCATTCAGGAGTACGCGCCTGAGGCTAGCGTTCGATTTTTCCGAGGTATGGGATTATGGCGTTGGTCGGCAGCCATGGCTATTTCCTTTTGCATCATCCTGTTTGGATTTTACGATAATCGAGAAGGTCAGGGCGCGGTGGCGGATAAATTGATGCAACGTGAATTTCTATATGAGCAATTTTAAGCAGATACCATGAACGATTTCATCCGATTTTGTGTTGAGGTCTGCATTGGCGCATGCTCAATATGCATCCTGGTAATCGCCTTGAATCATTCTGGGTGGTTCACTTACAGTGAACGAAACCATGCTAACGGGCAATTCCTGTACTGGTGGTCAAATCCGAATTTTGATCAGGCACAAGTGCTCTTTTGTGGAAACTCCCAAGTTTACGTTTTGAATGATTCCATCTTGGAAAAGGTCCTTGAAGAGCCAGTGTTCTCACTTTCTTGCAGCAGGTGTGATTTGGAGGACTTGCTTAATCCGCTTAGAAGCAGAATCAAAAAAAATCAGCCGAAGCTCATCGTTCTTGAAACCCACTCGCTCTATAAAATGATTAGGGAAAAGGGTGTGGTGAAAACAAGGTTGCCGACTACTTGGGCTAATTTTTTTGATGTCCGTTCAGAGTGGGACCAAATCAAGTATTTGGCACGAGATGTGATTCGAAATCGCAGCCAAATAGAGGTGGGTCCAGGTTGGTTGGCCGAAGCCATTCTTCGGCCCCAGATGCAATGGAAAAACGGGTTTAGAAAATCACGGTTTAAGCCGATTACTGGGGTGGAACTGGAGACCTATAAAAATGATTGGGTTCCATTTCCGGATAGTCCAATTGAACAAGAAGTTTTAATTGCTTTACAGGCTTTTTTGATGGAATGTAATAGGCAGGAAATTGAGGTAATCTTATACGAGTCGCCATGGTTTCATGCGCAATGCGCTCCACAGAAGATGCGCTATCGAGGTATTGAGCAAGTGGCTTTCGAAAGTCAAGTTCCCTTCATAAATATGAACAAGGACGATTCATTGGTTGAGAATCCTCTTTATTTTGAGGCGACGTTCGAAAACAATCAGCATCTCACCGAGTTGGGCGCTAACGCTGTCTCGCAAGCCCTCTCAAAGGCGATTTTACTTAAGTCGCAGATCGCCCAGCAACGTTCAGAATTGCCATAAACCCCGTTGAATTCATGTTGGGTTTCACTCAAACGACACCGATGCGACCTCCAGCTCAAACGGCTGCGCAGTGCCGTCGTACTTCATAAGGCCAAAGCGAATGACTTCGTCGAGTTCTTTGGCGGGATTGACCTTTCCTATGACGCCCCGTCGGGGCTCTTCCCAGACGAATTTTTTCAAAGGGATGACCACATCACTCCACGCTTCGCTCACGTCAAAGTTGGTTTGAGCGTTGGGCAGGAACCATGCATATTGTGTGTCAAATACAATTCGGAACGGGCCGCCTGTGCCTTTGCAGCGGATGCGCACCGTGTCGAATTCCGTGAGGTCGTACGATTTCCACGGGCTTCGAATGGAACTAAAACCACCGTTGTTTTCCAAACGCGTGTGGCCGTGCCAACGAAAGCCTTCGTCTTGCCATTGAACGGTTCCTTCGGAAACCCCGCCCATGACATCGTCGTTTTGGATGGTCCATGCGCGAGCTGCATTGCCGTCAGCTTTGAAATCAAATTCGAGTAGGGGATTGAGAAGGGATCCGACCATGATGAAAAGCAGTGTAGGGAATGGCATACCCATAAAACACAATGAGAACGTTGAGGTTCATTCGTGGACTTGATCCGGTGTTTGCTCGCGCGAACTTTTGCGCAAACGATGAGGTTGAAATCACATGATCCGTGTTGCTTGGAACAAACAATATGCCCATCCATTGCCCGAGAACCATCGGTTTCCAATGGAAAAGTACCAGCTGGTGCCTGAGCAATTGGAGCATGAGGGAACGCTTGAGTCCGAGGCGTTTTTCTCACCGGAACCCCTCACTGATGCGCAAATTTTGTCGGTCCATGATTCAGACTACTGGCAAAGGCTCAAAGGACTTGAGCTGAGCAGACAGGAGGAACGGCGCACGGGTTTTCCCCATTCGAATGCCTTAATTGAACGCGAAGTGATGATCATGGGCGGCACGTTGCAGTGCGCTCGGTATGCAATGGAGCACGGTGTAGCACTAAATGTCGCCGGCGGCACGCACCATGCCTATGCAGACCGAGGTGAAGGATTTTGTCTGCTCAATGATTTGGCATTGGCGGCGCAAATTCTGATCGATGAAGGGGTCATTGGTCGGGCGTTGGTCGTGGATTTGGATGTCCACCAAGGCAATGGAACGGCCAAGATTTTCGATGGTCGTTCGGAGGTGTTTACCTTCTCGATGCACGGAGCCAGCAATTATCCGATGCACAAGGAGCAGAGTGATCTTGACGTCCCACTCGACGACGGAACGGACGACCGGACCTACCTCAAATTGCTGCGCGAGCACTTGCCGCAGGTCATGGATCAGTCGGAGCCAGACTTGGTGCTTTACCAATGCGGCGTCGACATCCTCGAAACAGACAAGCTTGGACGCCTTGGGGTGACTGAGGCGGGATGCCGTGAACGCGACCGAATCGTATTTGAGGCGTGCTACCGGAATGAAGTGCCCGCGGTATGCGCAATGGGCGGCGGGTATTCGCCAGAGATTTGGAACATCGTTGAGGCGCATTGCCACACGTTTCGTCTGGCAGCAGAGTTTTGGGGTTGAATCTGCCTTAATTTGGGAGAAATCTCACCAATGTCAGACTTCCCACCTTGTCCCGAATGCGGCTCAGCTTTTTCTTATCACGATGGCACGTTGTTGAATTGCCCTGAGTGCGGTCACGCATGGAATGAGGAGGAGACTGCAGAGGCAAAAGCAGACGAGGATGCAACGGATGAAGATGCTGTAAAAGACGTAAATGGCAAGGTCTTGATTAATGGTGATACCGTTGTTGTGGTCAAAGACTTGCCCGTGAAAGGCGCTCCCAAACCGGTGAAAGCGGGTACCAAAGTCAAAAACATTCGCATCGTTGACGGCGAGCATAACATTGCCTGCAAGATTGATGGCTTTGGCGCCATGGGCCTCAAGTCGGAGTTTGTGAAAAAGGCTTGAATTACACCGCGGGAGGGAGTGATTCAGAAATTTCAGGCTCAGCGTTTCCAGATTCTTTCCGGGCGAATACCTTTACGTCCTGAATAAGCAAATCTCAAAAGGCTATGAATCGTTCGAATCGCTTTCCTTTTTTCTTGGTCGCCTTGGTGCCTTTTTTCATCTGGGCATGCAGCAGCAGTCAACCCGCTGTGCAGCAAGGACCTCAACGTGTTTTAATTGAAACTTCATTGGGTCAAATGAGTG
>CAXDQP010000184.1:0-4749 GCA_963991335.1 uncultured Flavobacteriales bacterium | reverse complement strand
GATTTGGACTTCAGGAGAACGACCCCTTTTCCGTCGTAACCGCCTTTGCGCATCTTCTGGACAATGGGCAGGCCCATTTGCTCAACTCCTTCTGCGCCATCGACCAATTGGAAGGGTGAAGTGGGAATCCCGTTTTGGGCGAAAAATTCTTTTTGCAGGCCTTTGTCTTGAATCACCGCCAGGTGGTCGGGTTTCGGGATTACGCGAACTCCCTGGGATTCTAAGGTCTTCAGGCCTTCAACGGAGACATGCTCAATTTCAATGGTGATTACGTCCAATTCTGCTCCGAACGCTACGACATCGTCCGCATTCTGCAAATCGCCTTGCACAAATCGGGGCGTAAGGTGCCTGCAAGGAGCATCCGAACTGGGGTCCATTACTTCGACGCGCGCATCGAAATCCACCGCGGATTGAATCATCATTCGACCGAGTTGCCCTCCCCCTAGTACACCGAGGCGTAAGGAAGGACCGAATGATGCGCCGAAATCGTGGGAGTTTTTTGAACCGTTTTGCATGGGGCAAAGATATTCGCGCCATTTTTGGTCCATGGAATTTTTAGACACAGAATTTTTGGGCAATCCCGCCATGGAGTGGTTGATCGCCTTGGCTTGGGCGCTCGGAGGCGTAATTACGGGTCGATTGGTCTATCGTTGGATTAGCCGGAGAATGAAGGCATTGGCCGCGAAAAGCGAGACAAAATTGGATGACATGATCGTGGATCAAGTGGAAGAACCGCTTTCCTTGTCCGTTGTGTTGCTGGGATTGTGGTTTGGCTACGACCATCTGCATTTCGGAGTTGACACCGACGCATTCATGGACCACGTATTTTCCATCGCTGTGGCATTGAATGTGACGTGGATGGCGGCGCGACTGGTGGACAGCGTATTGGGAAATTTGTTCGAAGGGGCTGCCGAGAAATCAGCTTCGCAAATGATGTCCCAAGTGGCGCCCATCTTGCGCAAAACCTTGCGCTCGACGGTGTGGATTTTGGGTTTCATCATGGCGCTCAACAATGCGGGCTATGATGTCGCTGCGCTATTGGCCGGTGTTGGAATTGGAGGTTTGGCAATGGGCTTGGCGGCGAAAGATTTTGTGGCCAACATCTTCGGTGGCATCACGGTCTTTGTCGATCAGCCCTTCTTGGTGGGTGATCGGGTCCAGGTGGCAGGTGTCGACGGCACAGTGACCGAGATTGGCATTCGGAGTACGCGGATTCAGACCCTCGCAGGTCGCATCGTCACCATCCCCAATCACAAATTCACCGATAGCCTCGTGGAAAATGTGACGGCGGAACCGGCGCGCAAGATTCGACTGGACTTGGGGTTGACATACGATACCAAGCCTGAGAAAATCGAGCAGGCAATTGCCATCCTTACGGAGATCATTGAAAAGCACATTGGAACGGAAGATGATACCCTCATTTGGTTCAGCGGATTTGGCGACTTTTCGTTGAATGTGAGTGCCATTTACTACGTCCGAAAGGAAGCCGATGTGTGCCTGACTCCTGGAATGGTCAATTTGGAAATTTTGACGCGCTTCAACGAAGCCAGTTTGGATTTTGCTTTCCCAACCCAGACCCTGATCCATGAGGGTGCGCAGAACGTGACAGGTTAAAATCACTTTTTGCGCTGTAAATTTGGACCACGATCACTTCTAGACAGCCCTTTAAATTGAACCTTTGAACAGTTACGACGTTGTTATACACGCCAATGAAGTTCGTTATTGGGCTTTCATGATTGGGAGTATTCTCGCTGGATTCTTGGTCGTACGGACCTTCTCGTCCTTGGACGAAAAATCCCGAGAGGTAGCACTGCGAAGGGCGGGTGTGGTCCTGATCATTGCCAACATGGTGATGCCGGTTTACGGTTTTTTGAATCCCAAGCACGACATGTCGTGGCACCGGAATTTGCCCTTGCATCTCTGTGGAGTGAATTACGCCTTGGTGGGGCTGAACTGTTTCTTCAAGAACGAGAAGTTGTTCATGTTTTCGGCGTTTACAGGAACCATTGGAGGGGTGCACGCTTTGCTCACGCCGCAATTGACCATTGGCGACGCGCCGCTGGTGCTGATGGATTACTATTTTAAACACTCGGCCATTGTGGTCATGCCACTGATCATGGCCCGTTCTTTTGGATTCCGATTCCCCAAGTGGGGGTGGATGTGGACGTATGTTTCCGTCGCCGTGTTGACCACAGTAGTGGGACTCTTTAATTGGTGGTTGAACACCTATTTCCCTTCCGAGATCACGGCGAATTACATGTACATGTGGGAAGCACCGAAGGCGGACAACCCCTTTGTCGTGGATCTGCCGAGGCCGTGGTACATCTTGCCATTGCACGGAGCACTCATCGTGCATTTGTTGCTCATCAATGCACTTTACCGGTGGGGAACACCCGTAGCGGAGTATTCAATGCTCAGTTGGATGCGCCGCCACTTCAGTTGAGACCAACCTCAGTACTTTTTCCACGTCGTTTCAACGTACGGCTGAATCTTCGGTCATCTGAAATACCTTTGGTGCATGCGAGCATACTTGGACTTATTGGATCATATTCTGTCGAATGGGGCGCTGCGTGAGGATCGCACGGGGACGGGGACGATCGGGTGTTTTGGGTATCAAATGCGGTTTGATCTGAGTGAAGGATTTCCAGTGCTCACCACGAAGAAATTGCACCTGCGATCCATCATCCATGAATTGCTTTGGTTTCTCAAGGGAGACACCAACATTGCTTACCTCAAGGAAAATGGTGTTCGAATTTGGGACGAATGGGCTGATGAGGACGGAAACTTAGGTCCAGTTTACGGGTACCAATGGCGTAGTTGGCCGAATCCAGATGGTTCTCATACGGATCAGATTGTGAAGTTGGTGGATCAAATCAAAAACAATCCTTACTCGCGTCGGCATGTGATTTCGGCTTGGAACCCGAGTTTCATTGATGAGATGGCATTGCCCCCTTGCCATTGCCTGTTCCAATTTCATGTGGACAATGGCAAATTGAACTGCCAGCTCTACCAGCGTTCAGCGGATACATTTCTGGGTGTTCCGTTTAACATTTCCTCGTATGCTTTGCTGACCATGATGATGGCGCAGGTATGCGATCTGGAACCCGGGGAGTTTGTGCACACCTTCGGGGATGTTCACCTCTACACCAACCACGTGGAACAAGCCCGCGAGCAATTGACGCGAGAGCCTCGAAAACTTCCCACCATGTGGATGAATCCGGCGGTGAAGGACTTGTTTGCTTTCACGTACGAGGACTTTAAGTTGGAGAATTACGACCCGATGCCGCATATCAAGGCAGCGGTCTCTGTTTAATTTTTTTCGGACGAACACATGCGCATTTCCATCATTGTGGCGGTTGCGAGCAACGGAGTGATTGGGCGGGACAACGATTTGGTCTGGCGCTTGCGGGATGACATGAAGTTTTTTTCGGAGACAACCAAAGGACATGCTGTGCTCACGGGACGACGCAATTACGAATCCATTCCAGAACGATTTCGGCCATTGCCGAATCGCACGAACATTGTGATCACGCGCAATGCCTCCTTTGAAGCGCCTGGCGCGGTGATCGAACATTCGCTTGAGGCTGGAATCGAACGCGCCAAGCAACTGGAGGTGCAGGAGCTATTCATCATCGGAGGCGGGCAGATTTATGCGGAATCCATGGCCAAAGGCCATGTGCACCGACTGCTTATCACGCACGTCGACGCCACACCTGACGGCGATACGTATTTTGATCTGACGGCTTTGACGGAAGGCTGGAAAGAAATGGGGGATATCGCCTCATACGAAGCCGATGATCGGAATGAGCATGCCTTCCGCATGGCGGAATATCAGAAAGTTGCGCCATGAATGATTTCTACCTCGGCATTGAGCATATCACGGATTTTGACGGCTACGATCACATGCTGTTTCTCCTGGCATTGGTGGCTTGGGCAAACTTGAAGGATGCTTGGCGCGTGGTGATTTTGGCGACTGCGTTCACGGTGGGGCATAGCATTACGTTGCTACTTGCGGGCATGGGATGGGTGCATGCGGATGGGCGTTGGATTGAATTTTTAATCCCTGTGAGCATTGCTTTTACGGCGGCTTGGAATTTGCGTCGGGAAGCGGGCAAGCGCCATGCATGGGGCAATGGATTGACTTACGCCATTACGGTTGTTTTTGGATTGATCCATGGCTTGGGATTCAGTTCATTCTTCCGCATGATGCGCGAGGACGGTGCGTCCATTGTGATGCCCTTGCTGCGATTCAATGTTGGCGTAGAAGCCGGCCAATTGCTCATTTTGATGATCTGCCTCGCCGTTGCAACGCTTTTGAAGGCCGTCGGCGTGACCCAGCGCGAACAGCAAGTATTTGTGTGCGCCGTCACAGGAACCTTGGCCGTGGGCATGGCCATTCAACGCATGCCATTTTAACGGCGTAAATTGCGACCATGATGCGCGCATTGATGCTGGCCCTTATTCGATTGTACCAACGGGTCTTGAGTCCCTTGCTGGGGGCCAATTGCCGCTTCCAACCCACTTGTTCTGGTTATGCCAGTGAAGCCATCGAGCGCTTCGGTCCGTGGAAGGGAGGATGGTTGGCAGCCAAGCGCATTGCCCGTTGCCATCCGTGGAGCGAACCGGGTTACGACCCCGTTCCATCGTCCGCCAGGGCTGACGATTCTCAAACTGAAAATGATTGATCATGCGAAATAATAACAGATTAGGAACAAGCACTGCCGTTCTATTGACTGCGGCCATTTGGGT
>CAXDQP010000183.1:0-4761 GCA_963991335.1 uncultured Flavobacteriales bacterium | reverse complement strand
TACACTAGATCGCTCGTCGGCAGCGTCAGATGTGTATAAGAGACAGTCTTTTGGGTGCTGGGGGAAATGTTCCGGACGCAAAAAGCGCAACGCCATCAATTTATTCTGGCTTATGCATTCCCACTTTGTGCCGTTATCATCTACACACTCGTGAGGCATGCTGGCTTCGGTTTTGAAAAAGATGCCGGACACTGGGTCATGAAACCATTCTACAAGGATCACACTTCATACGGTGCGGTGCTGGCCATGGTCATTCCACCTATGCTGGCACTCCTCAGTTGGAAACGGTTCTCCGCTTTTGTGAAAGCGATGATCGGTGTTGCACTTGTCATTCTCTGCGTGGGATTGGTCTTTTCATACACCCGAGCGGCATGGGTGTCGCTTGCTGCTGTAGGGGCACTTTGGGGCACATTGAAGGCGGGCATACAACTCAAAACACTCTTAATTGTGGGCTTCGCAAGCTTGGCGTTCTTGTGGTTTGCACAAGATTCCTTGCTCATTCAATTGGAGCGAAATCGCCAAGATTCTTCCGATGACTTAACGGAACACGTGGAGTCCATCTCCAATGTTTCGAGCGACGCATCGAACCTCGAACGGCTGAATCGCTGGAATGCGGCCCTCGCGATGTTTCAAGAACGACCTTTCGTGGGATGGGGACCCGGAAGCTATCAATTCGAGTACGCCCCATTTCAACGATCGGAGGATCAAACGATCATAAGCACCAATAATGCAGATGGTGGCAATGCGCACAGCGAATACCTCGGACCGTTAGCGGAACAAGGTGTACCTGGATTGCTGTTCGTTCTTGGGCTACTGGGCTTTTGTTTGCACTTGGGCTTCAAACTCCACCGCCAACTGAATGATCCAGAACAAGCGCGATTGGCGATGGGGGTTTTCCTTGGACTGATGACCTATTTCGTGCACGGGGTGCTGAACAATTACCTGGACACCGATAAAGCGAGCGCCCTTTTTTGGGGGTTTTTCGCACTGCTTCTGGTCTGGGATCGAACCCTGATTGACCATGGCGAGCAAAAAAATGTCGTTGCCTCCTGAGGCAAGCAATCAGTGAAACCGAACGACCATGAGGGCCGTGTCATCAAAACTCGGCTCTTCCCCTTTGAAAGTCTTTACGGAGTCAATGAGCGCTGTTTGAACATCCTTCACCGGCATGCCCCTTCTTTCACGAAGGATGTCTTCCATGCGTTGCATGCCGTAGGGCACTCCTTCCTCATTCTCTTGCTCCACCAATCCATCGGTGAAACACACCAAAGTGGAATCACGATCAAGCTGCACAACGCCTGTTTCCAATGAAGGAATCTCACGGAACATTCCCAATCCCACGGATCCCAACTCCAACTGCTGCGTCTTACCATCCGCGAGCATGATGAGCGGTGGATTGTGTCCGCAATTCACATACTGAAGTTGGCGCTTCCTTCTGTGATAAACCGCAGCAAAGACCGTAATGTACTTTTCTCCCTTGGCATTCTCCGAGACCCGCTCATTCAAACGATTGACGACGCCCACCAAATCATCCGGCTCGTATTGAAAACTCGCTCGGAGGTTGGCTTGGAAATTCGACATAAGAAAGGCCGCGGCAATCCCCTTTCCACTCACGTCTGCCATGCAAAACACCATGCGATCTTCGTCCACGGTGAAAACGTCGTAATAGTCTCCTCCCACTTCCAAATGAGGCTTGTAAAATGCCGCGACATCCACATCACGATCCGTCGGCCATTCGGTTGGCACAAGCATGGATTGCATGGTTGCAGCGAGCTCCAATTCTCGGCGTGTAGCTTCTTGACTAGCACGCTCCGATTCAAGCCGCTGATTTTGCAACGCAACCACCAAAACATTGGTCAGTGTTTGGATGAAATTCAAGTGCTTCACCACAGGACTTACACCCTGTCCCTCTTGGGTGTCGCCCGCCAAGAGATAAGCCAAGGGCTGGTCATTGTGAAGCACTGGAATGACCACATCAAACTGCTCCTTTCCAGCGGTTGAACTCAGAAAAACGGACCCCTTCTGTTCAAAAAAAGCAGCGTCTTGGACTTCGGGGACATCTCCCTCGATCCCATTCACGAGAAGACAACGCCAATCGCCATCAAACGCATAAAGCACCAAGCGATGAATCCCGAGGTGCTCTGCTAAGCTGGCACGGAATTTATCAAGCAGGTCCTGCTCTGAGGCCCGATCATTGATTCCTTGGGTGACATCAAGAAGAGCGCTCAGCTTATAGTCCTGAAGTTCTAAGCGTTGCTCCAAACGTTGAATGCTGTGCGCCATCTTTACTTTTTAACGCGCTCGACGTATTCTTTTTTGCGGGTATCCACTTTCACGTGATCCCCAATATTGATGAACAAAGGAACACGAATTTCCACTCCGGTGTCCGTGGTTGCTGGTTTCAATGTGTTTGTGGCTGTGTCGCCTTTGATTCCCGGCTCTGTGTACGATATCTCCGCCTCAACTTGGGTGGGCAACTCACAGCTGAGCACGCGTTCTTCGTCCGCTTGGAATTGAATCTGACAAACCAATCCGTCCTTCAAAAATTCAGGCGCATTGATTGCCGATCGTTCCACTGGAATTTGCTCGAATGTCTCGAGGTTCATGAAATGGTATTGATCGTCATTGTACAGAAATTGATATTCCCGCACTTCAATCCGCACGGGGTCAATTTTGACCCCCGCATTGAACGTATGATCCACCACTTTCCCTGTGCTCAAGTTCTTCAGTTTGGTGCGCACAAATGCTGCACCTTTTCCGGGTTTCACATGAAGGAATTCAATGATTTGCCACAATCCATTGTTGTGATTGATGACCAATCCATTCTTAATGTCTGAAGTTGTTGCCATGTCGGAGATTTAGGCGAAGATACCATTACAAATTAAGCATCAAACGGAATTGAATTTCACTTTGTGCATAGGCCAATGTCGAAAGACCCGGCAATCGCTCGGCTGGATTCCGTCCATTGCTCTTAAATCCGATCAGTTGGACTTTCCATGCTGACTTGAACTTTCGACTGATCCGAAATGCAGCTCGCGTCCCATGGTGGTGCATGCCATGCATACGAATGCCATCAAAGGCAGGCGTCACGAAATACCCCACCTGGCCCGGCTCCATTTACCACTGGGCGATGCTCAATTTCACATCGCACCCGCCGATCTCTCCTCCCCAATTGCAGGCCCAACCCAAACCGTCACGGGCACGAACCGGGCACCATTCCAATCGGATGTTTCCCCCATACCCTTCATCCTCAAACCTCCAGCGCAAGCCGATTCTGCGATGGGAAGGCTCAAGCGCTGAATGCACGGACTCGAGCTGCCAACGGATGTGCAGCTCAAATCGATACTGATCGATGGAGCTGGAAACAGCACTTTCTCGCACCAATTGTCGGAAAGCGTTTTCATTGGACTCGATTTCCATCAAAAACCGGGCTCGCAAATGCCCATCCCACAGCAGCCATTGCATGCCCATCGCCACCTCCTTTTCATCCCATTGATGAGGCATCTGTTTCTCGTGATCGGGGATTACTCCGTTTATAATTTTCACCATCCCAAATCCGTCCCAGCCCCTGCCGATGGACCTGAGCCATGTGCTCTTTAACGCCTGAACGGAAGGTCTCGGAGCACATTCGAACGACCATTGCCAGCCCTTGCTCGTGCCAAAAGCAAAAGCGCTCCCCAGCCAAGAAGTCGTTGCATTTGCATCGGGAGCTACGGCCATCCAGCCACGCTCACCAACCAAACCAACCGTCCCCCATTGGCATGGCTTCCACGCCACAACTGCCCAGCGTGGCTGCCGAACCATTCCGTCGCTGCTGATGCTCAACGCTCAACCACCCAGACGAGCAACAAACGCCAAACCGGTGCGCAATCCTGAAGAAGCAATGCCCCATGCCGGTGCAAAATCATAATGCACCGGAACCGTGAAAGCCGGAGACAAAAGACTTGAAAACAGGGTGGCTTCCTTCTGAATCAATCGATTGCCCCAGCCCAGCTTGTGGGTTCCCAGAAGCAATCGAACATGGCGCGCAGGGCGAAATTGAATGTATCCCGTCAGTCGGTTTTGTGTGAAAGTTTCTTCGCTCGGCTGCCGCAATGGACCATCCCAACGCATGGCCCATTTCCCAGGATTTTTCAATCGCACAGATTGCGGAGATGCCATCGACTTGGGGTTGATTCGCATATCGAGACTGGGGGGAGGGCGCTTACTCATTATGACCGAATTCTGCCCCGTACAGAGGGCAATCCACGGCCCGGCGCGCAGCAGTTGCTGGCGCGTCTCCGAAGATAATCCTACAATGGCCGCAACCTCCTCGGGAATAATGGGCCGGCCCTTGCGCTCGATGTATTGAATGATGTGTTCTCCTTCAGAAGGCAACCAATCCCCCAAAACAACCCGCTCTGCGACAAACGAACGAAAAGCTGCCTCTTGGCCTTTGCTTTCCAACCCTGCATGCATCGCAAGCCCTAACAAAATGCATAACCCGTGAATATTCTTGCCTGTCATTTTCGAAAATCCAAGCGCCAACTCCAGAGCCAAAGACCCAGAAAAGTTGAATGCGTGATTCCGATCCATTGGCGTCTTCTATCTTTCTCCCACCCCGCATCGAGTCCGAATGAAAGCGGCAGGGGTTGAACCCTTATTCGCATTGATTTCCCTTTGGCCAAGGTCCAACTCCACTGAATATGCAACCGAGAAGAGGGATGTCCCCACAGGAAAAAAGCTGAAAGCGCACCCTGCCTGTGCCGCTTCGTCCACTGA
>CAXDQP010000182.1:0-4778 GCA_963991335.1 uncultured Flavobacteriales bacterium | reverse complement strand
TGCAATCCCGCCACAAGCATCCAGAAGGTAGCTCCGTGACCGCCCAGCGAAACCGCGAAAGCCACTCCGGCGAGGTTGCCCACTCCTACCGTTCCGCTCAATGCTGCTGTCAACGCTTGGAAATGACTTACTTCCCCCGCATCGTTGGGGTCATCGAATTTTCCCCGTACCACATCAAGGGCATGTCCGAATGCACGAATATTGATGAACTTGAAGTAAAACGTAAAAAAAATAGCCCCAAACAACAACCAAATCAATACGAAAGGGACCTGCAACCCATCACCAAACGACACCGTGAAGAAAATGACCTTCATGATCGCATTCGTCAGTGGCTCCATCACCGCAATGATTTGCTCATCCACCGTTGCGGCAGAAGCTGTTGTGGAGAAAAAGGATGCAGCCAAGGCTGTCAAAAATTGGAAAAGACGTTGCATAAGTTGCGGGGTTTTAATCGTAGTGCCCCGAATATACAAATGAAGAACTTCTAGACCCCCAACTCAAAAAGGAGTTTGTATTCCGAGGTATTCATTCAACGACCGTATCTGCTTAGCATCGCCAAGCACGAAAAGTTTCATCGTTTCATGCAGCTCCGTCTTGGGCGATGGATTGATGATCATTTCACCGTTGGCGCGCCGCAACCCAATGACATTAACGCCAATGCGGTTGCGCGCATCAATTTCTCCCAATGTCAAACTCCTCAGGCTTTCAGGGAGTTGTTGTACTTCGACTTCTTCGAGGTTGACGTCATCCCCACCTTGGATTCTAATGTGGTCCTTAATCTCAACCACATCCTGAATGGCCACAAGCGACGCCATGTGCGCTCCGCCTACCTTTTCCTGCATGATCACATTGTGCGCACCGGCCACGCGCAATTTGCTCACTGCATTCAATTGGGACGCACGGCTGATGATGAGGATGGCTTTTCGTCGTTCGCGCACTGCCAAGACAACGTAAAGGTTTTGCGCATCGTCAGGCAATGTTGTAATCACCGCTCGGGCCCGATCCAATCCGGCATTGATTAGGTTTTCATCGCGTGTTGCGTCTCCAGACAAGACATGCAGGCCTTTCTTCTGAAGCGCCTTGACGAGTTCTGGATTCGATTCAATGACCACAACATCGGTGCCGTGATCTTGTAATTCTTCTACTGCCTTCTCTCCAACCCTGCCATAGCCGCAGACGATAACATGTTGATCCATTGCTTTCATGATGCGTTTGATTCGTTTGTTTCTGACCCTTTCACGGTAGTCGCCTTCGAGGAAAAATTGACTGACGGCTGTCACTGCAAACGTAAACGTCCCCAGCGAACTGACCACCAAGAGCGCCGTGAATATCATTCCTTCTTCGGTCAAAGGACGAACTTCCCCAAAGCCGACCGTTGAGACGGTAATGACCGTCATATAGATGGCCTCAATCCAAGTGTAATCTTCCAACCACACAAACCCTAGACTGCCCAAACAGAGCACGCTGACAATGGAAATCCCCGCTATTCTTATGGGACGAGCCAGATTCATTCGTTGCCTTGCTTCACTCGAATTGTCGCGGCCATCTCTTTCTGAAGCGAGGATGCTGCCATTCGGGCGGCGGATGCAAAATCAGCTCCATCAGACGCATACAAGACACTCCTCGACGCGTTGATGAGCAAACCGCATTGATCATTCCACCCCGCATCCATCACCGATTGGAGATTTCCACCTTGCGCACCGACGCCGGGTACCAGAAAGAAGTTTTCGGGTGCAAGCTGGCGCGACCTTGCAATGGAGTCTGGTCGTGTGGCACCAACGACAAACATCAATTGGTCCGGTGAACCCCACTCTTGCGATCGCGTTAGAACACGCTCAAAAAGGGGAGGCGAACCATGAAATTCAAAATCTTCAGCGCCCGAATTGGAGGTCAAGGCAAGCAAAATAGTCCAATGATTCGGATACCCATCCATGAATGGTGTCACACTATCCGCCCCCATGTAAGGCGCAACGGTCACCGCATTTGCGCCCAGTTCATCAAACATGGCCTTCGCGTATCGCTGAGCCGTATTTCCAATGTCCCCACGCTTGGCATCCGCGATAACCATGCACTCCTCTGGAATGCATGCGATAATTCTACGCAAGGCGGCCCATCCCGACTCACCATACTGCTCAAAAAAGGCCAGGTTTGGCTTGAAGGCCACAGCTAGATCATGTGTAGCCTCCACAATGGACATGCAAAAACGCTCCATCGCTTCCACACCTTCTCCACAATGGCTCGGGATGCGCTCAACATCAGGGTCAAGTCCAATGCACAAGCATGACTCTTTCGCTGTGATTTGGGCGTAGATGTCGTCTCGGTTCTTCATGGCTGCAAATTAATTCTGTGAGGCGAGAAGTTCCGCTTGTTCCGCCATGCGGAGTGCCTCGATTACTGGCGTCAATTCTCCGCCCAAGATGGCGGGCAAGGCATGGGAGGTGAAATGAATGCGGTGATCCGTTACGCGTCCTTGTGGGAAATTGTATGTTCTGATTTTCGCCGATCGGTCTCCGGTACTCACCAATGATTTGCGCTTTTGTGCCTGGTCCGCGGCGATTCGCTCTCGCTCTCGTTCAAAAAGCCTCGTCCTCAACACCGTGAGCGCATGCTCGTAGTTTTGGTGCTGTGATCGACCGTCTTGGCACTCGACCACAATGCCCGAAGGCGCATGGGTGAGCCTCACGGCTGATTCCGTTTTGTTGACGTGCTGACCCCCAGCACCACTCGCCCGGAACGTGTCCCTGCGGATATCGCTTACATTCAGGTCGACATCCACCGATTCGGCAACCGGCAAAACAGCTACGGTTGCGGCGCTCGTGTGCACCCGTCCTTGAGATTCTGTATCGGGCACCCGCTGGACACGGTGCACGCCACTCTCAAATTTCAACCACCCGTATACACCTTCCCCTTCCACTCGGGCAACGACCTCCTTGAACCCTCCGGCAGTTCCTTCATTGGCATTTACCAAACTCCACGTCCACCCCTTATCCGTGCAATGTTTTTGGTACATGCGGAAAAGATCACCCGCAAAAAGTGCCGCTTCGTCACCTCCAGTTCCGGCTCTGAACTCAATCATGACGGGACGGTCGTCGACTTCATCCCTCGGCAACAACATGATTTTTGCATCCTCATATGCCTGTGTCAATTGGCGCTGAAGCTCCGGACGTTCCTCCAGCGCCAATGCTTTATAATCTTCGTCGTCTCCCGCGAGCCACTCTTCGGCCTGATCGAGATCTTTCTCCAGCGAAATCAGGCGTACCTGATGCATGACAATGTGCTCAAGTCGCTTGTATTCCCGCATTAAATCACGGTAGCGCCGGGCATCTTTGATCACCTCAGGATCGCCTACCAATTTCTCCACTTCCCGGTATCGATCGGCAATTGAGGACAATTTCTGCGTAAGGGCATCCTCTCGTTTCATGCGCTGAGCTAATCTCCGTATTGAAAGCTCCCGTGTGCGCCAGAAACGGTAACCCGTTTGCCTTCGAACCCCTCACAGTGGCCGATGACCTTGGCATCTACGCCCATGGCTATCGAAGCTTCGATGATGGATTCGGCTGTCTCCTGATCCGTGTAAAGTTCCATGCGGTGGCCCATGTTAAAGACCTCGTACATCTCCTTCCAATTCGTTCCGGAACTCTTTTGAATCATTTCGAACAACGGCGGCGTTGGAAAGAGATTGTCTTTGACAACATGGACGTTGTCCACGAAATGCAACACCTTCGTCTGCGCTCCACCCGAACAATGCACCATGCCCCTAATTTGTGCTCCAAATGCAGGCAAAATCTTGGCCATCAACGGAGCGTAACTACGGGTTGGTGACAAGACCAATTTCCCCGCATCCAACGGCACTCCTTCCACGGCATCTGTCAGCCCCCAAGCTCCGGTGTATACCCACTGTTCGTCCGTACCGGGATCGAAGCTTTCTGGAAATTGCGCCATCAATTCCTTCGAGAAAACATCGTGGCGAGCGGATGTCAATCCATTTGAACCCATCCCCCCGTTGTACTCAGATTCCCAGCTGGCTTGACCGTAGCTTGCCAAACCGACAACCCCCTGACCTGCGGCAATTTTCGCGTTGTCGATGACTTCATCGCGGCGCATACGCGCCACAACCGTTGAATCCACAATAATCGTCCGCACCAAATCTCCAACATCTGCGGTTTCCCCGCCTGTGCTGCGAATGTCAACGCCATGTGTGCGAAGCTCAGCCAACAACTCTTCCGTTCCCGTAATAATCGCTTTGATTACCTCACCAGGAATCAAGTGCTTGTTGCGGCCAATGGTACTCGAAACTAAAATTGGACCCAACGATCCAACGCACAGAAGGTCGTCGATGTTCATGACCAAAGCATCCTGAGCAATCCCCTTCCACACGGAAAGATCTCCAGTGGCCTTCCAATACATGTACGCCAATGCGGACTTTGTTCCCGCACCGTCGGCGTGCATGACAATGCAGTGCTCATCACTTCCCGTCAAATAATCAGGGACAATCTTGCAAAAAGCTTGGGGAAATAAGCCCTTATCGATGCCTTGAATGGCCTCGTGCACTTCTTCCTTTCCCGAGGACACCCCTCGGCTTGCATACCTAGAGTCTTCCAACTTATTCTCCTGGAACGTAGTCGAAACGCATGATTCGGAAAACCGTTCTTCGGTTGGCTTGATGTGCCCGCTCCTTCTCCTCTTCGGATTTCATTCGGCTGATCTCTGAATCTGAAACCAAGAGCATGGATTCACCGCCGCCCACACCCACTAGTCGACCACTTTCCATGCCCGCA
>CAXDQP010000181.1:0-4779 GCA_963991335.1 uncultured Flavobacteriales bacterium | reverse complement strand
CAACATTGTTCCATTCAGAAAATTGAACGAATCGCTTTGAACGACAGCATTGAAAGGGAAGCCGACGCTATCATAAATAAAGCACCTTGGAATTCCGAATAAGATGCTTTTTATTGGCGGTATGGGTCGGAGCGGCACGCACTACTTGGGTCGAATCATTGGAGAGCACCCTCAAGTCCGGCTTCGACTTGAAGCAAAATTCACTTTTTGGTCGATCACGAATCACGTCGCCTTCAACAAAAAAACGAATGCGGTAAGATTTTGGCTGGCGGCAATTTTTCTTAAGGTTTTATCTTCTTCTTCGCCAAGGATAGTTTGTGAAAAGACGCACCCCGTCATTTGGGTCAAAAGCAAGTTGGACCGAATTTTTCCAAAAGCGAAATGGATTTGTGTACGGCGAGACCCCTATCAATCCATTGCCAGTATGAAAGAGCACCGAGGCGTTCAAAAATGGTACAATCAAATTCCATTGAATGAAATCAACCCATTTCTTGGGATTACAAAGGAGAATAAGTCTCGGTTTCAAGAACTCTCCCTTGTAGAGAAGGGGGCTTACAAGTGGATTGCCCATATGGAACAAATGAAGCGCATCGAACATGATTCTCCCAAACGCGTGATGACTGTGGAGTTCGACAACCTTGTTACGAATCAAAAAGAAACATTAACTGCTGTTTTCAACTTTTTGCATCTTGACCCTATCCTGCCCAATGAAAAGGGAGATCAGTCTTCATTGGCTAAAAAAAACAACTTAACTAAAGAAGAGTCACTTTTGATTAGCCAAATCTTAATTTCCAATAATTGGGGTGAATGGACAAAATTTAGCCCATTCTGAATAGTTAGATCATGTTGAAGCCGCAGGTATTATTCACAGTTGATAACGAGTTCAATCGGTGTGTTCGCTTAAAAAATCAGGTGGAAACGTTGATTAAATCTGGAATCGACTGCCATGTCATAGATTTCCAATTCGGCAGAAAGACAGGCATCAAGTTCCGGGAGGTTTCATCCGTGCATGTTTACACCGTTTGCGCGCCGCCTTTCATGCAACATTTCCGAACTCTATCCGCTGAGTTTCCGATTTTCCAATGGTTCGTGCGCAATAGGCTGAACAAAATCATCCAACTTCATAATTTAAATCCAATTGCCGTTCATTGTTACAACACATTCGCTTGGAAGGGTGTCTTTCATTGTTTTTCGAAAAAACATAAGGCAAAACTAATCGTAGATTTTGCGGAGGATTTGCCCTCCATCATGCGAGAATACGATTACGTAAAGCACGGAATCGGTAGACTGCTCGTCAACCTAGGCCGCTGGGATAGGCTGCAAGCGCATGCGGTTGCCAATTCAGATAAATGCATCGTGGTGACTTCAAATGCGGCTTCAGACTATGTGAAGCGATATGGTGTTCAAAAATCGAAGTTCTTAGTCATTGACAACCTCCCTAGTATGGAATTAATTGAGGAATCAACCCGGGAAGAGTATGAAGAGAAGGATGGCTTTTCTCTTCTATATTTCGGTGACACCTCCGTTCGAAGAGGCACCGACCTTCTCATACGAACAGCGCCAAGAATTAAGTCCCACATATTCGACTACCAAGTAATCATAGTGGGTCACAACAACCGCGAACAAACCAAGTTGGAATCTATGATTCAACAACTTGGTTGCTCCAATTACGTCTCTTTAGAGGGTTTTCAGCCCGAGATTAAACTGCCCAAATACATGAAAAGGTCAAGTTTGGGGGCTTCGCCTCTCAAGCGAAATCAACACCATGACACAACCCACGCCAACAAGTTGTTTCAATTCATGCTTGGAAGGCTACCTCTAATTGTTTCAGATTGCACCGCTCAATCCGATTTAGTCCTCAATAACAACTTAGGTGTTGTTTTTGAAGCTGATAATGATGAGTCCTTCATCCAAACTATGATCGACGTGCACTCAAGGCATGAAGAAAGAGGGATTTGGTCTAGAAACGCCCTGGAATTCACCAAAAAACATACCTTGGCAAAGGTTGTTGCGCCTTATGGAAACTACCTGAGCACCCTCTAAAAAGTCAGAACAAAACTCGCCCCCTCTCCATCTCCCACACTAATCCGCCCCCCATGGTACTCCTCAATGATGCGCTTGCATAAAGAGAGTCCCAAACCCCAACCCCGCGGTTTGGTTGTGTAGCCTGGTTCGAAAATTTGCTTTCGCTTTGCTTTTGGAATTCCCGGCCCCGTATCCGATACCTTCACCAGCACTCTACCCTCCTCTCCTGTCTCTAGTGCGACTTGGATTTTTCCATCGCCGTCCATGGCGTCCACTGCATTGCGGATGAGGTTCTCCAACACCCAACTGAACAGTGGTGGGCTCAAGGCTGCCTGGAGGTCGCGATTCGGTGCCTCAAAAGTAAGTTTGACCTTCTTGGACACCCGTGGCTTCATGTATTCCACTGTCGCTTCAATCACTGCAGCCACGTTCTGCTCCTTTAGGACGGGTTTCGACCCGATTTTACTGAATCGATCCACGACGGTGTTGAGTCGCACGATATCCCGGTTCATTTCTTCGAGGTAATCCTTCCGCACCCCTTGATCTTCCAGCAATCCCACCCAAGCCATCAAAGAACTCAATGGCGTACCCAATTGATGCGCTGTTTCCTTGGCCATTCCCACCCAGACCTGGTCTTGTTCCGCTCGGCGAAAACTGCTGAAAATGAGGTAAGCAACGAAAGTAAAGACAGCGATGAGTATCAGCTGAGCGAGAGGATAAAAACGCAGTTGAGTCAGGATAACCGAATCCGCATAATAAATATAATGGCGGCCTTCGCCCGGTAGATCCACCTCGATTGGATCGTTGGAGCCGGCCATGCCGGCGAGCAGCGATTGCAGCCTTTCGGGCTCTGCAACAGCCGCGGAATCTACACGTTGGTAACGGATCACCTCTGTTCGGGTGCTGTCGGTCATCACCACCGGCACCGAAGCGCTGTTGATCACCGTCTCACTGATGAAGGAGTTGATGAGGTCCTGCATGACATCTTTTAGCTCACTGAATCGCACACTTTCATCCCAATACACCGTGTGCCCCACATTATTGAAAACAATGGGGTCATTGGCAGCAGACATCGCTCCTTTCAGGGAATCGAGGCTCACTCCTTCTGGAATATTAACCTGATACAACAGCTCGTCGTTGGCGTCATAAATCAACACCGGAATCGTCTTGTTCGACCACAAGTAATCGGTAATGAATGTGAGGTCCATTCCGCGTGGCGGATCATTGATCAAACGATAGGCATCGGCCAATCGGTCGGCCTTTCCTCTTTCTTCTGTCCCCAACTCTTCAAAAAGCTGTTGGGTGTAGCCCACCAATTCCGCGCGCTGCACGATTGCTTCCGACCACAAGCGAACTTTTGTCTTTTCCTCTGCACGAATCCGTTGGGCCATGTCATTGGAGTACCAGAGGGTCGCCAACACAATGACCGCAGCGGCAGCCAGCAAAACGCGTTTCCAACGCTGTTTATTGGAATAGACATTCATGCCTGGAAATCAGTTGTAGGCGGGACAGGGAATGGCCCGGCCTTTTTGGCGGCCCGAACAACTGTTAATGCCAATGACAATTTCGTGGGTGCTCGGCGCAGCGCCACTCAACGCCGAAACATTGAATTCATATGCGTAGCCAATCGTAAGGTAGTCCATGACCTTGGCTTGAGCAGCTACAATCAAAGCGCTTTGGCTGCGGTAACCCAAACCAACGCCCATCACCTCGTCGTAACGAACCATACCTAGTATTTCAGCCGATGGCGGCACTCCTGAACCGAGCCTTGCTTGGGCGGATGGGGTAAACATCCACTTCCCGTCCAGTTCCACTTGGGTGCCCGCCAAGAAAACGGCATGCCGGCGCAGCTTGCCAAACTGACTGATCTTTTGCATGCTCGGTTGGGTAACATTTTGAATGGTCAAGCCCGCAAATTTGGTGCGATCATAGTACCACAAGCTCGCGTCGATGGTCGGGACGATGAATTGATTGCCGCCATAAACAGCCGGATCATTGGCCACTTGAAATTCCGGCATGATCAACTCGCTCAAATCCAGTCGATGTTGGAAGAATCCTGCGCTCAAACCTGCCGCCAAACGCGCGCCGTTCGATAATCTCAAATTGTAGGCATAAGCGAAGTTGACCGCATTGTAACCCCAAGCCCCTGCATCGTCCGATTCCACGCGGACTCCAAACCCGTGAAAATCATCCCCCTGGCCTTCCATCTGTCCATGCAGATTGGCAAAAGCGGTTTGAGGTGCACCTTCAATTCCCGACCATTGGTTGCGAAAACCCATGTGCAAATCCATGCACCCCAAGGTTCCTGCGGCCGCCGGATGATCCTGGAAAGGATTAATAATCGAAGTGGTACGCACAGGAAACTGTTGCGCGAGCAGTGCGCTGGTTTGAATCGCCAACACGCAGCCCATTGTGGCTGAAAAAATGCAGTTAAATTTCTTCATCGGATGATGCTAATGAATCCGGTAATGGTCTCCAATCCTACCAAGAGCGGATCGTTCAAGTCAATGGCGTAGTAATACGTTCCAACCGGGACATCCTTGCCTCCGTTCATTCCATTCCATGGTTGGCTGTAGCCCACGCTCAGGAAGACCACTTGTCCCCAGCGATCAAAAATTCGGATGTCCGCTAGGTTATAATCCAACAATCCGTCCACATCCCACGTGTCGTTGTATCCGTCATCGTTGGGGGTGAAACTCGTCGGAAGGCCCAAGGGGTTGCCCACTGTGATGGTCACAGCATCTGAATATTGGC
>CAXDQP010000180.1:0-4805 GCA_963991335.1 uncultured Flavobacteriales bacterium | reverse complement strand
GAATACCTTGGTCAGCGGCTGAAAGTGATTGGTTTGGCTTCGAAGTAATGAAAGTCACTTTCATGCTGTTTTAACAGGACTTGTAGCATCCTTTAATATTTGTTTGCAACTCTTGCGCATCCAGAAATGAAGCTTTGGTGTTCATTTGAGACAAGAACCCATGGACATGAATGCTTTTAAGATTTTCGCAATTGGCCTCGTCGCTGGCTTTTCAGGTGCAGCTCTTTTCTTACAGATTGGTCCCCAAGCACCCGTTCAAACGTCCCCACCCATCCAATTGCCCCTGATCGCTACCAATGAAGTCGCCCAAGCGCCGCAAGTTTCGAACGCAACGCACAAAAGACTCGCTTCAGAATATTCCGCGCCTCCTTCTTTTGCCCAAGCCGCTCAAGCATCTGTAGGGTCAGTTGTTCATGTCCGAACCGCAATACGAACGCGCATGCCCATGAATCCTTGGCATGAGATGTTAGGGTACCGTGCGCCGGAAGAAGTGCACCAAGGATCTGGGTCCGGCGTCATAATTGGTGACGATGGTTTTATCGTGACCAACAACCACGTGATTGAAGGAGCAGAAGAAATAACAGTTTCGATGAATGACAACCGCACATACAAGGCAGAAGTCATCGGAACCGATCCCTCGACTGATTTGGCTATGTTGAAAATATCAGCTGATTTCCCTCTTCCATTTGTTGAATTCGGAGATTCCGATCAAGTAGGAATCGGGGATTGGGTGCTTGCTGTTGGAAATCCGTTTGATTTGACTTCTACCGTCACCGCCGGAATTGTATCCGCAAAAGCACGCAATATCAACTTGCTCCGTGCCCGTCCCGATCGAGGTGTCTTTCCCATCGAATCTTTCATTCAAACCGATGCCGCAGTGAACCCGGGTAACAGCGGCGGAGCGCTCATCAACACCCGAGGCGAGCTCATTGGGATAAACACCGCCATCGCCTCAAGAACAGGAAGCTACGCAGGCTATTCATTTGCCGTGCCATCTACCATCGTTGAAAAGGTAGCGCAAGACTTAATGCGCTATGGAGAAGTGCAACGGGCTTACCTTGGTATTCAGATTGAACCCGTCACCGAAGCGATTGCCGATGAATTGGACATGCCGGAAGTGAAAGGTTGCGCCATTACGGATTTGGTGCCCGGCAGTGGAGCTGCCGAGTCAGGATTGGAAATAGGAGATATTGTGTTGGCCATTAACGGTCAGGTAATTTCAGATTTTCCCGAACTGCAAGAAAGTGTTTCTCGCTTTCATCCCGGCGATGAGGTCCTGGTTCGGGTCTGGCGAAATGGAAAGGAGCGTGAGGTTTCGGTTCAATTGAAGGATCGAAATGGCCGGCTCGCGTAAAAAAAAGCAAGCCAACACCAATTCACTCGACTTAATCCCCTCACAACAAGGTATATAAAATCTAAATGAATAATACGATGCCGAAGTGAACCAATCGTTGGCCTAGGTGTTCCATCGTTGTGAACCCACCCCTTGTCCCGCTCTTTCCTTTGAACTTGTTTCCTCTTCCCGGAGAAACCGTTGCTCTGCACGTTTTCGAGGAGCGTTACCAAGCGCTTTTCCGCCGATTGGAAGCCATGGAATTTGATGAATTTGGTATACCCTTTGTCGACGGAGATTCCCTCACGCATTTGGGCGGTTTGATGCGGCTTGTGTTTGCTTCTGAGCCTGATGAAAATGGATTTCGAGATGCCGCAGTGAAGTGTGTAGGATTATTTAAGCTGGCATCGCCGGTGCATATTCCTGAACCCGACGAAAACCCGCCATACCCCATCGGAGAAATTATCAGATGGTCCGATTGGAAGAACTATGAACTCAGTGCAAGTGCATTTTCCGACTTTTCAAAAGCGGAACATCTGCAGCAAACGCACGAAAGTGATCAGTTCGAATGCATGCCCGGCACTGGGCTGATTCAAACGTTAATTAGGCACCAAATCACGCCGAAAAACCGGTACGACATTTTGAATGCACCGGATGAGCAATGCCGAAACGACCAAATCAATAATGCTGCGCGATTCTCATTCTTGATTGCTGAACAAGAAGCTCGACGAAATAAAGGCTACTTTCCCAATTGACTGCCTATTTTTGTGGCATGATGACAAAGCATTTCCCACAAACCTCTCTGTTCGCTCTTGTGTTTGCATTTGCTCTTAATGGCTGCGGAAACGACCCCACGGCTTCTCAAGACAGCGATACGGAATCAGAAAGCGTTTCTTCATCCTTTGACCTGAAAAATGCGTCACTGGCTGTCTCCATTGCTGATGAGCGGTTAAATGCCTTCATCGCCCGGGATACACTGGAAAACATTACCCAGAACCTCTTCGATTATTTCGAAAGCACCAATGATGCAGATTGGAGCCAATTGATGCACCACTTTCCCCTGCACAAAAATTCAGATACCGCTTTCATCAATAGCAGCATTCGAGCCCTTGATTACTGGACAGAGCGTGGCGTGCAAAACCGAACGGAAATGGCAGAAGTTGTATACGCCAGCCCGGCATTCTTAGACGGAGACCAAGAAGTGGTCCTCCTCAATATGAACTTGCGGCATTACGTCGAGTTTCTGCCTTACTACGAAGGCCCCAGCCCCAAAGGCATGAAAGGCATGGTAGAGTCCAATTACGGCAAAGGAAATGCCGAATATTTCGAGAGAGAAATTGCGGAAGGCGACTCACTCCCTTTCCGATATTGGGAAATCACCGGTTTCAATCGCATCTGGGCCCTGTCCCATGTGGATTCGAGCCACTGGTGCTTTTTGCCTCCAAATTTCAATGAATCGGGCTCAGCATACATGATGAGCAGCGATGCAATGGTCGGAGGATTGCGACACAGGAGGGAGAATGATCCTACAGCTCAGAAATAATCACGATCACGATGGAGTCAATCAAATGGCACATCCGGGATGAATGGTCGCCTCTGAAGGCTGTCATGGTCGGCATTGGCGAAGGCATGGGATTGGCTCCAACCTTGGCAGAGACGTATGACCCTCAGTCCCGACTGCATGCTGCCCAAGGAACGTATCCGACGGAAGATGCTGTAGCCCATGAATTGAATTGCCTAGCCGAACAGTTATCGAGCATAGGGATACAGGTCTTGCGGCCGGACTCCATCGGCATCAACCAAGTCTTTACGCGTGATATTGGTCTAGTGATCGAGGGAAAGTTCATCATGACCCATCTTGTTGAGGATCGAGTGAACGAACAAAAGGGCTTAGCATCTATGCTCCACCAGAATCCAGGGTCCCCCATTCATCCGCCTGCTTCCGTGCGAATGGAAGGCGGAGACATCATGCCCATGGGCGATGAAATATGGGTCGGCTATGCAGGGGACGAACGATTTTCAAAGTATACTACAGCACGCACCAATGTTGCAGCCATCGAATGGCTCCGCTCCCAGTTCCCTCAGAAACAGATTCTGGGCTTCGAATTGGAAAAGTCGGACACTGAACCCTTGAAAAATGCACTTCACCTGGACTGCTGTTGTGCACCGTTGGGGCTGGGTCACCTGATGATCCACCGACCGGGTTTTGCACGCGAAGAAGAACTTAATCATTTGCTGCGTCGCTATTCTGACACGCACATCATGGAGGTTTCAGCGGAAGAAATGCAGAACATGCATTGCAATGTCCTGAGTCTTGAGCCGGGCAAAGTCATTTCAAATCGCTCTGCTCAAAGGTCAAATGAGCAATTGCGAGCATGGGGGTACGATGTAATTGAAGCAGAACTTAGCGAGACCTCTAAAATGGGTGGTCTGCTCCGGTGCTCCACCCTCCCACTGCGAAGAAACTAATCCGGAATGAACCAGAGTACATCAAACGTCTTCATGATTCGGCCGCATTCTTTTCGAAAGAACGAAGAGACGGCTACAAACAACTTATACCAGAAAACCCTTGAGGGAGTTTCGGCGTCCACGGTCATAGAGCAGGCGCAAAAAGAGTTTGATCGGCTCTCGACAGCATTGGGCAATGCCGGCGTAAATGTTTTTGTCTTTGATGAACAATTGCCGCATGAAACGCCAGATGCCTTGTTTCCCAACAATTGGATTTCAACCCATGAAACAGGCACCGTCTGCTTGTATCCCATGTTCGCTCCCAACCGCCGCGAAGAGCGGAGAGAGGATGTGATCGTACAGCTTGAGCACGAAGCGGGCTTTAGCATTCAAAACATTGTTGATTTCACCGAATTTGAATTGCACAATCGATTCCTTGAAGGAACCGGAAGCATGGTGCTCGACCGGATAAACCGCAAGGCCTATGCCGCAATCAGTTCGCGAACAGACGAGACCGCTCTTCTTCATTTTTGCCAAGAATTGGATTATGAGCCCGTCGCCTTCTCAGCGATGCAATCCGCGGAAGACAAGCGTCATCCCATTTACCACACCAACGTCATGATGAGCATTGGCTCCGGGTTCTGTGCCATTTGTCTCGACAGCATTGATGATGCAGAAGAACGACAAGCCGTGATCGATGAGTTAGCTTCCGACGGACGCGAAATCATCGCATTGAGTGAAACACAAATCGAACGATTTGCGGGCAACATGTTGGAGTTACAAGGTTCCAATGGCCCAATCATTGCCATGAGTTCAAGTGCATTTCATGCATTGGACGCGGAGCAGATTGAACGCTTGAAGAAGTACGGTGAAATCATCCATGCCGACCTCAAGACCATCGAGACTTGCGGCGGTGGCAGCGCTCGTTGTATGATTGCTGAAATTCACCTACCACAAGTCTAACCCTTCGCTAACCTCCCTGACATTGTCATGCCTACCTTATATCAAAACATCCATGCTGCGG
>CAXDQP010000179.1:0-4814 GCA_963991335.1 uncultured Flavobacteriales bacterium | reverse complement strand
CGGCCATGACCACCGGGCAAGAACTTCCTCGAAAGACCATTGTTGCGACAGAGCGGTTTTCCAAGCATGCCCCACGCTTCACGGAGGCAAGCCTCGTCAAGCGGTTGGAAGAATTGGGAATTGGTAGACCCTCAACGTATGCCCCTACCATCAGCACGGTCCAAAAAAGAGGTTATGTCGAAAAAGGCGATCGCGATGGAACGCCACGCAACTTTCAGCTCATCACCTTGGAAAAGGAAACGGTGTCCATATCTACGGAAACAGAGAACACCGGCGTGGAGCGTTCCAAGCTGTTCCCAACCGATATTGGGATTGTGGTTAATGATTTTTTGATCCAACACTTTGACCAGATCATGGACTTCAACTTCACGGCGGATGTGGAGGGCCAATTCGACGTAATTGCTCAAGGTCAAATGGATTGGAGAACCATGCTGGGCTCCTTCTACAAAGGATTCAAAAAAGACGTAGACGAGACACGCGAAAACGCAGAGCGAGCATCTGGAGAGCGCATTTTGGGCAAACACCCCGAAAGCGGTAAGACCATCCTCGTGCGCATTGGACGCTACGGCCCAATGGCGCAGATTGGCGATCCCGAGGATGAGGAAAAGGAATTCGCTTCCCTGCTAAAAAACCAGAGCCTGGAGAGCATCACGTTGGAGGAAGCGCTCGAATTGTTCCAGCTCCCGCGAAAATTGGGCGCGCTTTAAGAGAAGGTCGTCTCAGCGGCAATTGGACGATTTGGTCCCTACGTACGCCACGATGGAAGCTTTGTTTCGATTAAGGCAGACGACGGAGATGATCCGCATACCATCACGCTGGAGCGCGCCATCGAATTGATCATGGCCAAACGCGCCGCTGATGCGAAAGCATTGCTTAAAGTCTTTGCTGAAGACGAGACGGTTCGGATTTTGGAAGGACGTTACGGTCCTTACATCAAGGCGGGCAAAAAGAACGTCAAAATCCCGAAAACGGAAGAGCCCATGTCCATTGATTGGGCTCGTGCACAAGAATTGATTGAAGAGGCAGCGAAGCGCCCGCCGCGCAAGCGAAAAAAGAGCTAATAGCTGAGCGAATAATCCCCGTTTGTTTGTCAGCAACCTTCAAACGACGGAGAGAAAACCCGTTGCCTTTGCCGCGATATTGCGGCCATGCTGGAAGGAATTTATGATCTTTTCGAATCGGTCAACACCCCGCATTACTCCAATGCGGATGGCTCGCAGCGCATAGCGGATCGAATGGAGGTGCATCGCTTTGACCATCGGCCAGAGCTCGAAGGCGTTAAAGTCGTGTTATTTGGAGTCATGGATGGCAGGAAAAGCGGAGACAACGAAGGGTGTGGCGGGGCTCCGCAAAACATCAGAGAGTGCCTTTACCGCCTTACTCCCCATCATCATTGGGGCGCCACAGTTGACTTAGGCGACCTCCGTCCAGGAGTTACCGAAGCAGACACCGCAGCAGCCGTGCAGTCCATATCGGCGGAACTCATGCAAATGGGCATCATCCCCATTGTCATTGGAGGCGGTCAAAATTGGACTTCGGCCCTATACCGAGCACTTGAGCCATTCGGACAGCCTGTTGAGATGGTCACCATTGATGCCCGACTGGACTTTGGCGCGGATCCCGACAATTCGAATTCCAGGAATTTCATGAACGACATCATTCTTCATGAACCGAACTATTTGTTTGACTACACGAACATTGGCCATCAAGGCTACCTCACTGATCCGGACACCCTTGAACTGCTCGAAAAGATGCAGTTCAAATCCGAACGTTTGGGCAACGTCATGTCAGGAGCTCACCGAATGGAACCTATCCTTCGCGATGCCGATTTGGTTTCATTCGATGCCAGCTCAATCCGTGGCTGTGATCATGCGGCTCACAGTGAAGCAGGCCCCAATGGAATTGATGCTGTAACAGCCTGCCAACTTGCACGGTATGCAGGCATGAGCGACCGCGTGAAGAGCATTGGATTTTTCGAACACAACCCCGATTTGGACCAGCGAAATCTTGGAGCACAATTGATGGCCCAATTGATTTGGCATGCCCTGGATGGAATTTATGCGCAGAAAGCAGACATCCCAAAGTGCAGTCTAGACGAATACACGAAATATGTCATTGATCTTGATGAAGTGAATCAAGACGTTATATTTCACAAGAGTCCACGAAGCGACCGCTGGTGGATGGAGGTCCCTTATCCACCGCAGAAAGGCAATCACAAACGAAAATCCCATTTGGTGAGCTGCGGACATGAAGACTACATCGAAGCAACCCAAGGAAAGCTCCCAGAACGATGGTGGGAGACCTTTAAAAAATTGGCCTAAAAAACCCTTTGAGGTTGAGAATTATCCTATTGATATTCACAAGTTTTAGAATTTCTCTATATTAGCGTTCTTGAGCAGATTGTGTCTCAAGAAAAACCTGCTGATAACCAACTAGTTAACATGACTCGAATCCTCCTACTCGCGAGCTTTTCTGTGGCCATCGTGTCCACAACGATCGCCCAACAGGACCCGCAATTCACACAGTGGTACATGGAGCCTGCCGCATTCAATCCTGCGGTAGCTGGCAACAGTGAGCTAACATGCGTATCGGGAACTTACCGCAACCAGTGGGAAGGTTTGGACCGCGATCCCAACACGAGCATGCTCACGGCCCACACGTTTGTGGATGCCCTGAAAGGCGGCGTGATGCTGAGTGCGTACTCCGATGCTTTGGGGCAGGAAACGAATACCTTGATGAAGTTGGGATATGCCTATCACCTCGAGCCACTCTCGAATGGTGCCATCGTGAGCTTGGGCATGGCGGCTTCAATGTTCTCAAAAACACTCGGAAACGATTGGAGGGCGATTGATGATTACACGCTAGACCAGGCGATCCCAGATAACAAAACAAGCTCGAGTGCAATTGATCTGGATTTGGGCATTTTCATCCGAAAACCCGGATCTTTCTATGCAGGATTGAGCACAACCCACCTGATGGAAACAGAGCTTGCGGATTTGAGTATGCAACCTCGTCGCCACGTGTATGCGATGGGTGGTTACAATCACCCTTTGGACGGAGACTACCTGGTGCTTCGAACGAACGTGCTTGCGAAAACGGATCTCGCTGCAACCATAGCAGACATCAATGTCAACGTCCTTTGGGACAATATGCTTTGGGCAGGAGTAAGCTGGAGACCTACGGATGCAGTGGCACCGACGTTTGGTGTAGAGTACGCCATGGAAGACAAACAGAGAAACTCCTATTCGAAGCAGATTTTCAGACTCGGATACTCTTATGATGCGACCACTTCTGAACTTCGCAACTACTCCTCAGGTTCTCATGAAGTATTCCTGAGTTACTGTTTCAAATTTGAAAGCATTCCCGCTAAGAATCGTTACGCAAATCCCCGATTCCTCTGAGCGCCAAATACGAAATGGCAACATTTTCGAGTTATTATTCGTAATCCTACCCGGATTCATAGCCTGCAAGCAACATGAAAAAGACACTCATAATTCTCATCACAGCGGCCACATTGTTTGGATGTTACGCTGGACCCCAAGGCGAACTTATTGGGGTTTATCCGCGTGAAAATTGGATTCAAGTGAACCCTTACGGAATGAATTACATTCACCTTGGTTCATACACAATGGGGCCCAGCGACCAAGACGTACCGTTCGCATTGAATACGCGTTCGAAAACTGTAAGTATCCCAGCATTCTACATGGATGTGCATGAGATTTCCAACAACGAATACCGCCAATTCACCACTTGGGTGAAGGATTCACTTTTCCGCAACACCCTTGCTGAAGACGATAACGAGGACTTCTTCGTAGCAGAAGATGCTTTGGGACGGGAACTGGATCGCTTCATCGACAAAGGATACATTCTGAATTGGGAAACTCCGATTGATTGGCAAGACGAAGATATTTTTGATCTGCTCTATGATGAATATTTCCTCCAAGGCTCGGATCAATTTTACAATAAAGCGAGTTTCGACACCCGGAAATTAAACTTCCGATACTGGTGGATGAATTTTGATGCTGCCGCAAGCAAAGGAGGATTAGACGAAGAATTTGGTGAGGTAAATAGCTTGAATCAATTGCATAGTGTTCGCGGACACAGTGATCGTTCTCAGTTCATCATTGAAGAAACAATCAATGTCTACCCCGATACGTTGGTGTGGGTGCGCGATGCGACATACTCCTATTCTGAGGACATGATGCATTATTTCCACCACCCTGCATATGACAACTATCCAGTAGTGGGTGTGACTTGGAGCCAAGCCAAAGCGTTCAACGCGTGGAGGACGACACTCATGAACAATTTCCGTGCAAGCAATGGACAATCAGAAGTACAGCGATTCCGCTTACCGACAGAAGCAGAGTGGGAATATGCCGCTCGTGGCGGACTGGAACTGAGTCCGTTTCCATGGGGAGGGCCGTATATGCGAAACGCCCAAGGATGCCCCTTGGCTAATTTCAAGCCGATGCGCGGAGACTATGTTGAAGATGGGGCAATTCGAACCGTTTCAACCGACAGCTACAGCCCAAATGATTACGGATTGTTTAACATGGCCGGAAACGTGGCGGAATGGACGAGCACGGCCTATGACGAAACCGTTTACGATTTCTCTCACGACTTGAGTCCAGAATACAGCTATCACGCGAAAGTTGATGACCCACCAACCCTGCACCGAAAGGTTATACGCGGAGGATCCTGGAAAGACATCGGATACTACTGCCAAACGGGAACCCGTTCATATGAATACCGCGACACCAGTAACTGTCTCTTATACACATCTCCGAGCCCACGAGCCCAGAGAGGATCTCGTA
>CAXDQP010000178.1:0-4842 GCA_963991335.1 uncultured Flavobacteriales bacterium | reverse complement strand
GTCGTTACTTCCTGAATTGGTCAAAATTACAACTGGGGTAAACGGATCTACTCCACAAGCAAAATCGGACGGAATTCCGGAAACTTGAAGACCTGCATCATCATCAAAAGCCACCGCTCCTTCTGGCCAACCATCCAAAATCAACGACCCTGACCCTACCGGATCTAACCAGTCCCGAAGGCGTGAAGACGCCGCGTTTCCATCCCAACTCCCATCGAGTCTTCCATACCAATCTGGCTCGCCATTGTTGACGCTACCTGAACATGCTGCAGTTCCGCCGTAAAGCTGACCCACGATGCGATGATTTTCGTCGTAAAGTGGAGATCCCGAAGAACCCGGTTCCGTTACTCCCTCCTCCCACTCACTGATGTACCACACTGCGGCACCGCCAACATTTTCACTGGTTGGGCCATCCTCGTCAAAGCAAATCTTTTTGACGTCACCACTGGGGTGGTGAATACCGGTGAGGTTCGCTGGATCCACTCCTGTTGCATCCCAACCCGAGTATTGCACGTTGTATGACGTGGGAGGCGTATCGCTCAACTCAATCAGAGCAAAATCACTCCCTGCGTTGCTTGCTTTCAAGGTACCACCTGAAATCACATCCGATGCAGGAGCATTGTTGGTGTTGCCCGTGCATCCTTCAATTTCGTGGTTGAATATGTACGTCCAGTTATTGGGATTGCCCAAGCAATGGTTCGCAGTGAGAAAATACGGCGTACCATCTTGCGCGGTGTTGTTGACCAAAGCGCCCGTGCAAACGGCAAAATTTCCTTGGATGATCAAGGCCACGCTCCTGCTTTCCACTGCCCACGCTGCACCTTCTGGACAATTTACATTGATGTTACAGTTGCCCGAATTGCCATATGGACCGCGTTCTTCAATGCTCTGAGCGTATCGATGAATGCTCCGATAACTGTGCACCACTTGTGCGATGTGCAAATCCGCCTCGAAAGCAACGGCAAGAGGCTCGCGGTATTCGATGATTGCAGAAGTGCCCATGGTCTGGCCAATGGCCAATGTGCCCCAATCTTTATTGTTGCGATGATCAAAACTTCCTATAAAGTCTGTTCGTTCTGCATTCCAGACAAACAATTTCCCCCCTTTCGGCAATCTAAACTCATCAAAGAAAAAACTCATACCCAACGCATCTCGAGCATCAAAGCGCATTCTCCAAACGCGTTCATTGCCCTCAATTGTCCAACGACCGTCTTCCGACGGATCAACATTCACTTCGAACTCAACTCCGAAACGCCAGGGCGCCTGCTTGTATTGGTCTGTCACAGCATCTTGAGCATCCAACAATTCACGATCAATTTCGGGAAGTCGAAGCACAGGAATGGTTGAAATGTCTATTCGCCATTCCGGTTGCCCTCCATGATTTATTTGGCCAAAAACGTTGGGAATCAATGCCATGCCCGTCATAACAATGACTGCACGAAAGAAAACATTAGGAAAGGCACGAAGAAAATCTGAGGAACGAATGGACATGGTTGAGAATGGGTTTGGTATCAATGGGCGGTCATCAAAAGTAACCTTCTTTGGTTTCTAAATGTTGCTTAAGTCATAAAATTCAGCCTAGAGCACCTGATATTGGACAACGTTTTCACTGGGCTAAGCAATTGAATCCAATACGGTTACAGATCATGTTATCCAAAATTAGACGCAGAGGTTCACCTGCCGCGGCCTCCCCAGCCAAGAATCTGAGGGCAAAGTGAAACAAATTGATTTGTTTCACGTAAATTTGCGCGGACTTTGGAGGTTTGGCAGAGTTGGTCGATTGCACCGGTCTTGAAAACCGGCGTACCGCAAGGTACCGGGGGTTCGAATCCCTCAGCCTCCGCTCAGAACACAAAAGCGCCCGCACGATGCGGGCGCTTTTTAATTCGCCTATTTTTTCCATTGCCGTCATTACTCCATTCCGATTCGTTTTTCGACCGATCCGTCCGAATAGACAAAGAGCCGCAACTCACCCTTCGAAGGTTTTGACTTTCTTCCCAACAGATCCATAACCGCAATGAGGGTGCGGTCTTCAGAATTCAGCTCGTTCTCAATGCCTTCGGGTACATTGCTGCATAACTGCTCAAAAAACAACCAAGCTTCAAGGCTTGCGTCGATGTCCATATTTCCATAAGCGCCAGGCCAATCATGTCCACCGCCTTGAACCGTGTACAAGCGCACTTCTCCGCAACCACCATTCGGGTCACCGTAGCGAATTGCGTCCACCACACTCCCATCGCCAGGCTCAATGTCCTCAAAGGAATAGACTTCTTCTTCTACCAAATCAAAAAGATTGACGAAAAAATCCATGGTTTCTGGAATGCTCGGATAAGCCCCCCATCCGTCATTATTGTTGGGATCACCATTGTAGTACGTCACATTATCATTGGTGCCATGGATTTCTAGAATCGGTACTTCGTTTGACGGTGCGCAATTGTCCATGATCTCTTGCATGATCATTCCCGAAATTGGCGCAACCGCCTTGAAATGCTCAGAGGCCTCGCAGGCAAGCAGGTAGCAAAAATCGCCTCCGTTTGACATTCCTGTGCAAAACACTTCATCCGACAAAACACCATGGGTCGCTTCAAAGTAATCCGTTAAGGCCAGTAAGAAAGCCACATCATCGACTGTTTCGTTGTTCTGAAAATCATACCCAACATTCCAAAAAGAATTCCCGTAGGAATCATCGATGCCTTGTGGATAGCAAACGGCGAATCCAAAGATGTCGGCCAATGCATTGAAGCCCGAGTAGTCCATGATGCCTTGCGCACTTCCCGTATAGCCATGGCAAACAAAAACCAAAGGGCAGGAGGGCGACGCGGAAGCCGGTTTATAAAAGATGTATTCACGCTGCAATCCACCGTTTACAAGGGTTCCATATTCCAAAACAGAGAGATTTAAGGTTTGCGTATTGTTTTCGGCATTGTCATCGGACACCCCATTGACTTCAGCAATCGAAACCGTCAGCGACAGCGACCCCATATCATCAATCGCCAACTCATCAGGATGCGTAAATGCATAAACCTGTCCTGGCGCCAATGCGAGGTCGGTGAACGTTGCGGTAAAATCGTCCCCTCCTACGGTCCACACAACCGACAGGCTAGAGATGCTCTCCAAACCCGTGTTGGCGATGGTCCCCTCTACAGCAATCACTTCCCCGAGGGTTAAGTTGGTACTCACATCGATAGAATTCAGAGCGGCGTCCAGTCCACTGGGTTCAAATACCACCACGTCATCGATGGCACAACCAAAGACCCATCCACCATCATCGTTGTATCGGAATGCCACAAGCACCTCCGGAAGCCCCAATAGCGGTGTGAGACTTACGGTATGCCCATTCCACTCTCCATCCTCGGATCCCTCGATGGTTTCAAGAACCTGCCAAGTGTTGCCTCCATCAAAGGAATATTCAATCGTTGCCACTTCGGTGTCGCCCTCAAAGGTTCCTCCATCGTAAAAAGCATCAAACGTGAGCATAGCCGCCTCAATGTTAGAGAAATCAAGAACGGGCATGATCAAGTAATCTGCACTCTTGTCGCAATCACAACCATCATCATTGGTGGCAATGAAATTGCCATGGGGTGCAATGCTCCACCAGTCACTTTGCAATTGCCCGCTGGTTCCCATGAGCCAACCACCATCCGTCGCCAACGTTTGCTGGGACCAGCCCTCTGGCAAAAACTCACCTTCAAAATCTTCATTGAGGAGAATGGTTTGTCCGAATGCAGAAAACTGAGTGAGCAAGAAGAAGACAATTGCAATGGGATAGCGCACGAGTAGATGATTCATGGACCGATAATTTATGTGGAAGTTAAGCATGCACCATTCGTTCATCCAAATTGAAACGTCAAATCTAGATCACGATGCAGGTTCAAACATATTGAATTATCTTAGACCATGCGATTTTTTACCTTGCTACTTTCTTTTGTCTTGGCTGTTCCATCATTCGCCCAGATCGATTGTGGTTGGCAGCCCGATAGTGATGAGAATGATTTCATCAGTGTCACTGACATCCTTGCCATTCTCGCGGTTTTCGGACAAGCGGATGCAGATCAAGACGGCATTTGGGACTCATCAGACGTTTGCATCGACCCTGAAGCGTGCAATTACGACGCGAACCCAACCGTTCCTTGCGAATATTTGGATGCGGCAGGAATATGTGGTGGAAGCAGTGATATTCCAGCCTTGCTTATTGGTTCTTGGACTTTGAGCACAGCTGCTGGCGCCGTGGAGGTCGGTCCCTCACCGGGGTCGAATGAATGGTATTCCAGCGCATCAAATGGCCTGCAAAGTGCTCAATACGACGACGTTTACACCTTTCAATCGAACGGTTCATTGATTGCAGACTACAACGGGTCCATCATCGACGCCTTTTCAGATTACAGCGAACAAGGATACAGCTGTACACCCATCGATTTCGAGTTCGATGCATCAGACATTTCAGGTGGCGCATCAACCATTGCATTATCAGCAGCGTCTACATCCTGCAGCTGTCCTTTCATTGGAACCAATGATGCCGGTCTCATTTACACAATTACCTCCCTTACCTCGAACACACTCCAACTTCAGGCGCAAGGGGATGACAGCAACTGCAATGGAGCTGAACTCTATTTTACATTCACGTTTGTGCGTTTAAACAATGATTCTGGCGATGGAACGGGTTATCCAGCCCCTGAATCGTATCCTGGGATGACGCTCGTTTGGTCCGATGAATTCGATGGGAGTGCCGTGAATACGGAAAACTGGACATACGACCTCGGGGCCAGTGGTTGGGGCAACAACGAATGGCAGAACTACACGAATTCTGTCTCCAACAGTGATGTGTCGAACGGATTCTTGACC
>CAXDQP010000177.1:0-4851 GCA_963991335.1 uncultured Flavobacteriales bacterium | reverse complement strand
CGTCGGCAGCGTCAGATGTGTATAAGAGACAGATGTTATCCAATGCATAGAATCCTGAAGTTACCACCTCACCTTCTATGAATCATATCCCCAGATTTGGGAAGTAGTCATTGTTGAATCACCGGACATGTCTTTGTGAGTTGTGACGCTTTTGTGAGGGACAGCTTACAATTGAGTGAAGCCAGAAGGACCTAATCTTTTACCTCCCAAAGCGGCAGTTGAGCAGGAGGGTTGACTATCACGCTTGATGGTGATTAAGTGAATAGCAAACCGATTTTTCCAATCATTGATACCTTACTTAAATAGAAGGAGCTTGGTTTTGAAATTGTCATAAACATAACCGCCGTTCGAATTGTATTCAAAGCATGTACCTCGTCATCAAAGCCCTTCACATCATTTTTGTCGTCACTTGGTTTGCGGGTCTTTTTTACATCGTTCGCCTCCTCATCTACCAAAGAGAGGCTCATGATAAGACAGAAGTCGAGAAATCGGTTTTATTGCCTCAGCTTAAACTCATGAGCAAAAGACTCTGGTATGGCATTACCTGGCCTTCGGCAATCCTCACGTGTGTTTTAGGTGGAACATTGCTTTATCAAGTCCCCGTATACCTGTCTCAGCCTTGGATGATTTTAAAACTCATATTGGTCATTCTTTTGTATGCCTATCATGGTTACACTCATGTTTTGTTTAAGAAATCCAATGATGATTCGTGCCCGTGGAGTTCACAAACGTTGAGGATTTGGAACGAAGTGGCAACACTATTTTTGATCAGCATTGTATTTCTTGTGGTACTGAAATCAGCGACAAACTGGACTTACTTTGGATGTGCCTTGACTTGCATTACGCTCGGACTCACTTATGCCATTGGACGCTACAAAAAGGCGCGAAATTCTTAAATCGTCATGGAAAAGACCTGAGTCTTCGGAGCTTTTCGATGCAATCGAAGGTCAAGCGCCATGCAAACATTTCGCACGAAGGGGCGCCCTTTTTCGAGAACCTTGAGTTGATTACCGGTTCGTGTGATGAGGCCATCGCTCTCCATCTCATCCAATTTTGACATACAATCCTCAAGTTCAGGAAACTGTTCTTTGCTGCTTGTAAAGTCGGTTTCGAATTGGCACATTAAATTCAGTACATGCTGACGGATAATCAAGTCCTCATCGTTCAAAAGGTGACCGCGAAACACCGGAATTTCGCCTGACATTGCAATCCTCTCATACTCCGCTACGGTCTTGACGTTTTGGGAAAAACCCAACCATGAATCGCTAATGGCTGACATCCCGAGCCCAATCAAAAGCTTCGTTTTGCTTGATGTATAGCCCATGAAATTCCGGTGCAACTCACGATTGAACATCGATGTAGATAACTCGTCAGAAGGTAACGCAAAGTGATCCATTCCGATTTCCTTGTAACCGAGCGCCAAAAACTGCTCTTTCCCAAACTCATACAACGCCCTCTTGTCCTCATTGCTTGGCAAGTCATTGTCGTTGTAACCACGCTGTCCCGTACCCTTGATCCAAGGCACGTGCGCATAACTATAAAACGCAATCCGATCTGGCCGAATGCTCGCCGTTTTCTCGATGGTATCTTTGATGGCTTCCATTGTTTGGAAGGGAAGTCCAAAAACGAGGTCATGGCTCACAGAAGTGTAACCAATATCTCTGCTCGTTGCCGTTACTTCTTTGACCAAGTCAAACGATTGAATCCGATTGATCGCCTTCTGAACCGTTGGATTATAATCCTGAATGCCGAAGCTATTTCTACGGAAACCAAGCTTAAATAGCACTTCCAAATGCTCTCTCGTTGTGTTATTGGGATGAGCTTCAAAACTGAGCAAAGGCTCTGGACAAAGATCCGCTTTCTCTAAAATGCCCTCAATTAATGACTTTAAATTATCCGACGAAAAGAACGTGGGTGTTCCTCCTCCCAAATGAAGTTCTTTAATGCGCGGTCTTCCATCGAACAGCGTGCAGTATGTTTCCCATTCTTTTAACACTGCCTTGATGTACGGCGACTCCAGGTTGTGCCTCTTGGTGATGTGCTTATGGCATCCACAAAAAGTACACAAGGACTCACAAAATGGGAGATGGATGTACAAACTGATGCCCTCGGTCTCGTTCGATTCCTTGAATGAGACCTTTGCACTCTCCAGCCACTTTCGCCTCGAAAATGAGTCCGGTTCCCAATAAGGAACCGTGGGATAACTCGTATACCGCGGGCCCGGAATATTGTACTTCCTGATCAGTGTTTGGTCAAACATTAGCGGCTCATTATTTGGGCATAATCCAATCCAAAATACGTCGCTATCAAATCCACTCCGGCTCGCTTGAAAGACATTAAGGTCTCGAGGATGGCCGCTTCCTCATCAATCCAACCCTTTGCAGCAGCGGCCTTGATCATAGCATATTCGCCACTCACCTGATAGCTCGCAACAGGCACTTCAGAAATCTCCTTAACCCTTCGCGCAACGTCGAGATAGGGCAGCCCTGGCTTCACCATGACGATGTCCGCTCCCTCCTTGATGTCGATGAGTGCCTCTTTGACCCCTTCCGAACCATTGGCGGGATCCATTTGGTACGTTTTTTTGTCACCAAAACCAGGGCTGGAATCAAGCGCATCCCGAAATGGTCCATAAAAACAAGATGCGTACTTCGCACTGTAACTCATGATTCCAACCGTCTCAAAACTTGCTCCATCGAGTGCATCTCGTATCGCAGCGACTCTCCCATCCATCATATCACTCGGAGCAATGAAATCGGCACCGCAGTTCGCATGACTGAGCGCCATTTTGGCCAAGACCTCGACCGTTGAATCATTTTCAATTTGACCTTTTTTGACTATTCCGTCATGTCCGTAACTGGAATATGGGTCAAGTGCAACATCAGTGAAGACCAAAATCTCAGGTACAGCAACCTTTATCGCCTCTACAGCACGTTGCATTAGTCCTAAATGGTTCAATGCTTCGACGCCTGCATTATCCTTCAATTGGTCATCAACCTGGACGAAAAGCAGCACTGCTTTTAGGCCAAAGTCTTGAAGTTGCTTGACGTGCTCTACAGTCAAATCAAGGCTTCTTTTGTAGTAGCCTGGCATCGAAGGAATCTCAGTTTTTAAACCTGATCCTTCTTGAACAAACAACGGAATGAGAAAGTCATTGACCGTCACGCTGCTTTCCGCAACGAGTTCTCGGAGATAACCAGACCGACGCAGTCTTCTTGGTCGTTTTCGAAGTTGAATGCTCATGATTTTTGAGAATAGCTTTTAACCGCACCCACAAAAGCCCGCACATGATCCACAGGGATGTCTGGGAGAATCCCATGGCCCAGGTTGACGACGTAACGGTCCTTTCCAAACGCATCAATCATGTCCGAAACCATCGTTTGGATAACTTCCGGAGTAGAATACAAACGCGCAGGGTCAAAGTTGCCTTGTAACGTGATGTCCCGGCCCGCCAATTGCCTTGCCATTTCTGGACGTATCGTCCAGTCAACACCCAAAGCACTCGCTCCTGATTTTGAGAGTTCACTCAACGCATGCCAGCATCCCTTGGCAAAGACAATCAAGGGTGCCTACTCCTATATGTCGTCTACCATTTGACGGCTGTATTGTCAGGAGAACGTTTCAAAATCTGTCGGAGAAAGCACCCCTCCCCACGAATCGAAGACTTGCACGACATCGACACCATTTTTGATCTGAGCACGTAAATAAGCAATCGTTGATTCTGTTATTTTCTGAAGCATCAAGTGCGCCGCAATGGGGTTTGTGAAGGCAAATTCTTTTGCAATATTGAACGTCTTACTCCCTTGGCCTTCAACAGAATAACAAAATATTGTCCAAGGCGACCCCGCAAATCCAATCAACGGCACACGACCGTTCAATTCTGCTTTGGTCATTCGAATCGCATCCATAACGTAGCCCAACTCTTCTTCTACGTCTGAAGCTATTAAGCGATCCACTTCACTTTTTGAGCGCACTGGATTGGACAAAAAAGGTCCTGTTCCTGGTTTCATCTCAAATGGCAAACCCATAGCCTGCGGGAGGACGAGAATATCCGAAAATAAGATTGCTGCGTCTGTTCCTATTTGATCAATTGGCATGACTGTGATTTCAGTGGCCAATTCTGGAGTTCGGCAGCGGGTGAAAAAATCATACTTCGCCTTCAACTTCATGAAATCAGGCAAATAGCGACCAGCCTGGCGCATGATCCAAACGGGAGGCCTATCAACTGCTTCTCCTCCAATAGCTCTTAAAAATAAATCGTTCATCATGATTGGAAATGGTCAACCGCCGCCTGAACAACGGACTTTTTTGTTTGGTTCTCTGATAACACTGTTGGGTGCCCATATGTTTGCGCACATTCAGCTGTTGTCTCACCAATGCAAATTGCAAGTGGCACCTGCTTGTTTTGTTCATGAAAACTGTGGACTCCGCTGGGACTGAAGAACAAAATTGCATCCCATTTCTCAGAAAATTTACGCGGTGTTCTGGTCGTTTTGTAAACAACAAGGACCTGCAGCTTCAATTGTTTATCTCGAAAAACCTCTTCAACAATTGGCAATCGTTTCGAACCACAAATAAACGTTGCAGGCTCACCCAATTTTGTCACTTCGTTTGCCATGTCACTAGCGCTCGAAAAGCGCTGATGCACAGAGAAGCCTCTCTCTTCCAACGCGCTTTGTGTGCGTGTCCCGACGCAAAACACCCGTTTTTGCTTCAAATCAAACGTACCAACCGCATTTTGACTACTGACTAAAACATTGCGATGGGCAGGGTATTCCAAAGGCTTGGCCTACGTTATGTCGACAAAATCGTGCTAGATAACTTCGAAATTATCCAATGAATAATACTACC